>NZ_JBFWIJ010000019.1:0-65928 GCF_050256055.1 Sphaerochaeta sp.
GAGCTATACTTGATCAAAAGGAGAGAATCATGAAAAAACAACTGGTACTGATTCTTGCAGTGTTGCTCGTATGTTCACTGACCCTTCCTGTTTATTCGCAGGGAACCAAGGAAGCTGCTGTCGATACTTCGCAGTATGTCTATGAAACAAAAGGCCCCAATGGGGAAGCTCCGACTGATTATTCAAAGGTCGTGCTTACCGATGCAGAGAAGGCTACCGTGAAGAAAGCAGGCTACAAGGTAGCCATCCTTATGCACGAGTCTTCCGACTGGGTAAATGCCGTGATAGCCGGTGCACGTTCCATGAGCACGGAACTCAACATGAATGTAGTTGCCGTTACCGATGCCGGACAAGATCCCAACAAACAACGTACCGATATCGAAACCACGCTTGCGCTCAATCCTGACATCATCATCACTTTGGTGCTGGACCCTGTCAGTGGCTCAGTGGCTTTGAAACAGGCTATCGATAAAGGTGTCAAAGTGGTGTTGATCAGCAACCTTCCAAGCAATTTTACGCATGGCAAGGACTATGCGGGAATCGTAACCGACGACCTGTTCCAAATGGGTAAGAGTGTTGCCGATATGATCGGATCCTATTTGAACGGAAAAGGTGAAGTCGCCCTAATGTTCCATGATGCCAACTACTATGTGACCAACCAACGTGACCAAGCTGTTGAAGCCGTTTTGCGAAGGGATTATCCCAATATCAAGATTGTAGCCAAACGTGGCATTGTAAACGCAAGCGATTCGGAAACCCTTGCATCGGCCATCCTGACCCAATACCCCAATGTGGACGCAATCTATGCTCCTTGGGATGTCCTTGCCGAGGGAGTTGTTGCTGCAGCAAGGACTGCCGGGAACAAGAACGTAGGAGTATTCACCATAGACCTTGGCGCAAATAATGTCATGGATATGGCGAAAGGTGGAAACATGAAGGGAGTCGTTGCCGACCTACCTTTTGTGCTCGGAGAAAGCTTGGTGAAGATGGGTGCACTGAGTATGCTTGGCAAGGAAACCCCTGCCTTTGTTACCGTCCCCGCAATTTCCATCACCAAGAAGAATATCGAAGCAGCTTGGAAGCAATCCCTGAATAGGGCCCTGCCTGCCGAAATTGCTCAAGCATTGAAATAACCATAGGGGTGCTTGTCGTGAATCGCTCCGACAAGCACCTATTTGCAAAGGATTGGAATGGACATGAACGAATATGCAATAGAAGCGAAAGGCATCAACATTGGCTTCAACGGCGTTCAAATTCTCCATGATGTGGATTTCTCCGTGAAAAAAGGAGAAGTACATGCTCTGGTGGGACCGAACGGTGCCGGTAAGTCAACCTTGGTAAAGATTCTCAATGGGGTATATGTCAAGGATGCAGGGATCATATCCCTGTATGGACAACCTTGTGAATACAGGACTCCCGAAGAAGCGTTGCAAGCAGGTATTGCTATGGTTTTTCAGGATTTGAGTTTGGTCCCCACCATGACTGTTGCTCAAAATATTTTTCTCAAATCGATTCCCTTTCGCTTCGGTCCATTCATAGATGACAAAGCAAGCGCAAAGTATGCGCTGCAATTGCTGGAACGCATCGGGGTGAATACTGAGATTCATCCTGGGGATCTGGTTTCTGATTTGAGCATCGGGCAACAACAGTTGGTGGAAATTGCAAAAGCTCTTTCCAATGATCCGAAGATACTCATCTTGGATGAACCGACTGCTTCGCTGTCCACGTCGGAGATTGAGCGATTGTTTACGGTGATCAACACCCTGAAACAGAAAGGGATCACCATTATTTACATCACCCATTACCTCCAGGATATCTTCAAGATTTGTGATGGAGTCACCATGATCCGAGATGGGAACGTGTTGTTTTCCAAATCAACGCAAGATATTACTTTGGAGCAATTGGTCGTATCCATGACCAACGATCAAGGAGGTAGCGTCACATGGGAGCATGTACAGGGACTGAGGGAAGCGAAGCCACTACTTGAAGCAATCGATTTGACTACCCGTTCGATCGAGAATGTCTCGCTCTCGGTGTATCCTGGAGAAATTGTGGGTATTGCCGGACTATTAGGGAGTGGACGTACGGAATTGCTTCGTGCATTGTTTGGCATCGATCCCCTCCTCCGTGGAGAAATCCGGCTTGATGGTAAACCGATTACTATCCATTCAACATCGGATGCTATTGCCCATGGAATTGCATTAGTTCCAGAGAATAGACGGGAACAAGGTTTGGTGCTCGACTATTCTGTTTCTGAGAATCTGGTAATGCCTATTGTCCATCGTATCAAACGGCTTCTGTTTGTCGATGAGCAAAAGAAGGACTCCATCTCCAAGCGGTACATCAAACAGCTTGGCGTCAAGACACAAGGGCCAAACCAAGTGGTCCGATATTTGTCAGGGGGAAACCAACAAAAGATCGTTGTGGCCAAATGTTTAGCCAGTGATTCTCGGGTATTGTTGCTCGACGATCCGACTTTTGGCGTCGATCTTCAGGCAAAACATGAAATTATGAAAATCATTCATGCTTATGCTGCAAAGGGGAATGCCGTGCTTATGGTTTCCTCAGAATTCAATGAACTTGCTGATTATTGTGATTCCATTTACGTCATGAAACGGGGAAAACTTTCAGCATGTATGTCTGGCTCGATGACCGAAGATACGCTTCTCTATATGGTCCAGTAATGTGAGGAACGATGCATGAATACTACACTTTCTGAAAAGATGAAACAGGTGAAATGGCGGGAATTGGTAATCTACTATATTTTTCTCGGTGTTATTCTTCTTTTCTCAATCCTTCTCTTTGATAAAGGGTTCCTCTCTGGTTCCAACCTGATGAATATCGCCCGCCAGACTGCCATGACATCGATTATGGCAATTGGCATGACATTTGTTCTTTCCACTGGGGAAATTGACCTTTCATTTGGTTCCGTAGTGGCACTTTCCTCCATAGTAACTGCAAAGATACTCAATGCAACAGGAAGTATTCTTCTTGCACTCGTGTGTGGTCTTGCGGTAGGGGCCGTGATTGGATTGTCCAATGGTCTTTTGGTGGCAAAGATGAACATTCCTTCCTTCTTGGTCACGCTTGGAATGAACGGGATTGTTCTGGGATTAGCCCGGTGGGTGAGTAACCTTCAATCGATACCCATCAACAACGATGCATTCACCTTTCTGTTTGGTTCAGGTGACCTCGGACCGCTTCCGATACTCTTTCTCTGGACGATCAGCTTGACGATCATTGGGCATTTGTTACTGAAGAAAACTCCCTATGGTCGTAGAGTGTTGGCAACCGGAGGGAACAAGATTTCAGCCATGTACTCAGGTATCAAAGTTCCGAATATCAAGATTTCCGTCATGCTCCTCAACGCGATCATGGCGGCTCTTGCCGGTATTCTCTATTCAGGAAGGCTTCATGGAGCACGATACACCTTGGGAGAGAACGATGTCATGATCGTTATTGCAGCGGTTATCATCGGTGGAACCAGCATGAATGGTGGCAAGGGCTCAGTTGTTGGTTCCCTGCTCGGAGCGTTGATTATGGGAATCTTGAACAACGGTTTGATCCTTATGGGATTCTCTGTGGATCAGCAGATGATATTCCGTGGGTTGATTATCATTGTTTCCGTTGCACTGACCATGCGGGAGAAAGTGAAATGAAGAAAACCAAGGAAGAAATCCTAACTCTAATCCAATCCATGTCGCCAAAAGAGAAAGCGGGGCAACTGTTTCTCCTTGCGTATCCGGGAAAAGATCCGGAAATCATTCGTCCACTTATCGAAACCTATGGGATTTGTGGCTGCTACATAAGCCAGGATAATGCCAGAACCTTCGATGAAGCTGAATCAATCAGTACCAAATTGCAGACCATGAGTTTGCAGAAACAAGGAATCCCATTGCTTCTCGGTGTTGACCAGGAAGGCGCTTGGGGGGTATTGGTACCCGAGTCACACACTGGACCGGGTAATATGGCGCTTAATGCCATCGATGATCCCCAAGCGGTTTCCATTATGTATTCTGTCATCGGAAACGAAATGCTCAGCGTCGGGTACAATCTGGTCCTTGGTCCGTGTTCCGATGTGAACAGCAATCCTCGTTCTCCCATTATCGGAACCCGGTCATTCGGGCAGTTCCCCGATCAAGTGGCAGAGGCAGTCTCCAAAGCAGTATCAGCCGCTCGTCATACCGGAATTCTTACGTGTCTGAAACATTTTCCAGGACATGGCGCCACCTCTGGGGATACGCATCGAGAAATTCCCTTCATCGATGCATCCTATGATTCGCTGCGTGCGTCTGATCTCGTCCCCTTCAAAGCAGGCATAGATGCTGGTGCCGAGCTGGTTATGACCAGTCATATCCGCTATCCCCAGATAGATCAGGATAATCCGGCAACGCTTTCCAAGACAATCCTGCAGGATATTCTTCGTGGTGAACTTGGTTTTACCGGGCTCATTCTTTCTGACAGCATGAATATGGGAGCTATCCGCAAGACCTATGATCCTGCACAGTCAACGTTGCTTGCGCTGCAGGCAGGCGTGGACATTGTCATGCTCAGTGAAGAGCACTATGATTTTGAAACCGGTGATTATTTAGGCAAACAACTGCGGAGCTTGGAACTTGTGGAGAAAGCGATTGAAACGGGTATACTGTCAGAGGAATTGGTTACCGATAAACTCTTGCGAATTCTTGATTGCAAGTTCAATGCAATGATGTTGCGAACTCCTCGTCTCATACCGGAACAAATGGAAACATATGCTGCACAATCACGCAACTTGGCAAGCCAGGCGGTTTCCCTTTTACAAAAAGGTTGTTGGCCACTTCCGCGCAAGGAAAGGATAATCTGTATTAATGCAACCCCCCGTTCCAGCTATCATTCCATGGTAAACAGCAGGGGTATCGGGCCGAATCAGGAGATACCGGCATTTGAAAGTTTCATTGAAGAATTTCAGAAATCTGAGGAACTGTTGGTACTCTCACACGAACAAGTGGATACAGAAAAAGTATTGCTTGATGCTGCAGCCGCCATTCTTGTGATTACCGAGGATTATCCGCTTCCTGGCGAGGATTTTGACAAACAGGCGCAACAGGAATTGGTACGTCGGTTGTGCGGCCAGTATGGGAAGAAGTTGATTATTATTGGATTGCGTAGCCCCTATGAGCTCTCGCTGTATCCCAAGAATGTAACGTACCTTTGTTCCTATTCAAGTCGAACGTGTTCAGCAAAGGCAGCTGCCAAATATGTGTTGGAACGGAAGGATGAGGCTATAGCTACTCGATTACCGGTTTCAGTACCGTACGAGCTTTAGGTTTTCAAAGAAAACAGCTTGCAGTGGGTTTGGCCGAACATCTATACTGCAGGTATGTTTGGAAAGAGTGGAACCATGCAAAAAGATTCATTTCTCGAAACGGTACAATCATCCCAGGTAGGGTCGGTGTATGTTTCCATTCTTGAAACACTGATTGAAAAGAACAACATATTTTTTCTGGTCTTTGACAAAACTGGTACGATTCTCTTCCAGAATATTCCCAATGGCAGCCGATTGAAGACTCTCGATGATCTCGTCTATCTGCTGCCACAGAAAAATATCGACAAAATCCGAAAAATTATGGAGCTTTCTTTTGAGGATGCTGTAGAAATAACTACCCGTGATGGATTTCTGGAATTTGTTCTGTTCTCACATGCTTCTCTTCCGGGTAGATTTTTTCTTCAAGTGAAGATGCATACTGAGTTGGATGCAACACAACTGGCGCAGGATCCGAAACAGGAAAGTAGGAAACAGACAGAGCAAGAGATGCAGGACATGCAGATGGTCCAAGCCTTTCTATTGGAATTGAAGGAGTTGGAAACCATAGAACCCACCGAAGAGAACAGAAAGCGGGTAAAGGACTATTTCCTCCCTCAGTTGGAGATACAAGAGCAGTTGGTAAAGGATCCTTTGACCCTCATCTGTTTGGATATCATTAAAAAAAATCTGGATGAGATGGTTGATGCTTCGGGAACCATGGGAAAGTTATACAAGGTGCTTACACCTTCCGAGGTAAAAGTTGCTGAATTCATCAGAATGGGGATGTCCAGTAAGGATATCGCCAATACGCTCGAGATTACTCAGAAGACAGTTGAGAACCATAGGAACAACCTCAGAGAAAAACTTGGTCTGAAAAACAAGGGCGTGAACCTTCAAGTATTTCTTATGAATATGGGTGAAGAGGAAGATTCTCAGTAGCACACCGATGGTTTTTCTTTTTCCGATTTTGATAATTTCAAGAAAGAAATCTGAAGTATGAGTGACGTGTTTGTATGCAATCAGTCCATGTGTCTTGATGATTGATCTTTCTTAGTCAGTCTTTGTAGTAATCAACTACGCTACTCGAAGGAAATCCTCTTTTATCTTTTCATTCTGTCACCCAGAACGCAGTGTAGGTGCATGTCAAACCCAGACAATCAATACCTGCGATCAAAGTCCACCAGATTCCGCATGGGCTGCCCATTGAGGTATCGCCCCAGATTCTCGAAGAAGATATTAAAGACTTGGTGCGGGTCGCTCAACGACATACCGCTTGCATGCGGGGTGATGAAGACATTGGGCATCCTCCAAAGTGGATGTTCAGGGGGAAGCGGTTCCGGTTCAGTTGCATCCAAGCCCGCACCTGCAAGCCTCCCGTCTTGCAGCGCCTGGACCAATGCCTCTTGGTCAGCCAACGCACCCCGAGCTACATTGATCAGGTACGAGCCTTGTTTCATCAAACCGATACGTCGTTCATCCAGGATGTTCTCCGTCTGGGGAGTCGAGGCAACACAGAGCACCACATAGTCTGCTCTGGAAAGCAGGTCGTCCAGAGACTCGGTGGTGTACAGTTCATCCACATACGGCGGTTTTTCCGTCATGGTCCGCTTCACAGCCAGTACCTGCATGCCATGAGCCTTGGCTCGGATGGCAATGTTCTTCCCTATGTCCCCGAACCCGATGAGCAGGATGGTGCTCTCCCAGATATCATGAGTGGGAAAATACCGCTGCCAATGTTGTGTTTCCATCTGACGCTGATACGTAAAGAAATAATGGTTGAATGCAATGATCATCCCCAGCACATGGTCGGCGATCTGCTTCCCATAGGTGCCGACTGCACTGGTCAGCAGGATGCCCTTATTCCGGAAGAGCGCTTTGTTGCTGTATTGGCCGACCCCGGCGCTTGGTGTCTGCAACCAGCGCAGATGCTCTGCATGCACCAGATCCCCGGGTTTGGGAAACCCGACGACTATCTGTGCCTTCGCCAACTGCTCGATGGTGTAGGATGGTTCATCAGCGACCGTCACCCGAAGCTCGGGATAGTGTTCGGCCAGTTTTTTCAATTCAGATGCATCGGGTTGGAAATGTGAACAATTGAGCAACAGCGTTTCTATCTGGTTCATACAGGAACATTCCTTATGGTTCTTAGGATTTTCGTACCGGCTCTGCGGTGGACTGGCGGATTACCAGTGAACAGGGTACATAACAGCGCATGGGAGTATTCAAAGTTGGATTGGCCATTTGGAACAAAAGCCCATTGATGGTCGCTTGGGCCAATTCTTTGATACCGGAATGGACGGTTGTGATCGCAGGGATTGCATACCGACTCTGTTCGATGTCATCGAACCCCACGATCGAGATATCCTTTGGGACTTGCAAACCCAACTCACTTGCAGCGCGGAGACATCCGATGGCGATATTGTCGTTGAAGCCAATGATTGCCGTAGGCATGGGGTCTGCCGTACTCAGCAATTCCTTGGTGATGCGATAAGCCGTATCGGGTTCCCAATCGCAACTGGCAATATAGGGCGGGGCGATCTGATTTTTCGAGAAGGAGTAGGTGCAGCCGATCATTCGCTCTTGGGACGTCAGATAGGTGTTGATGCCGGTAATCAACGCAAATGTGCGATGCCCCAGTCCGATGAGGTAGTCGCACATCTGGATCATCCCATTTGTATTGTCCGGCAGATACGAGAGCAATTTCGGGTTGTATTCATTCGCCAAAACACAGGGAATGTGTGCATCAATGGACATCTGGATGAACTTGTCGGCCGTATTGCTGACAAAGATGATTCCATCGAAGTGCTGACGTTTGAGGACGAGCGAGAAATCATCGTGCTCATCCAACGTTGAATAGAGGCAATTGTATCCATGGGCACGACATTCCCGTTCCGTGTGATAAAACAGGGTGGAGTAGAAAGGCTGACTGATACGATCGGTCCGGTGTACCGAGGGAGGAAGAAAAAACCCTATGTTTCCATTCAAGGCGGTTTTCCCCGAAGGTTCTTCCTGATCCTTGTGTATGGACACTTCTCCCTCACGGCACACCTTTGTCCCAATCCCTGCTTGTTTGACGACCAACTGGTCGTCAACCAGCATTTTCAGGGCTTTCCGAACGGTCGTCCGATCGACCTTGTGCTGCTCCCCGATTTCCCGTTCCGAGGGGAGCAGCTCCCCTTCTTGAAAGGTTCCCGAGAGTATTTGGGCCTTCAGCGTATCATAGACGATCTCATATAATAATTTTGTAGTGGCCACTGTGAAAAACTCCTCCATGAAACCTTATCGTGTAGCAAGTTACATTGCAAGCTTGAAAACGTATCTATACACGTCTTCATCAACCTTCCGTGGATTGCAGGTAATATGCCCGGTGGTTTTCTTCACGGTTTCCACCATCAGGTCCTCATCAGGGGTTTCCCCCTTCAGATATGCTTTGAGCGAAGTCGGAGCCCCGATGCTCTTTCTCAGGCGTTTCACTTCCTCGATCGCCCGCAGTGCGTTGTTTCGCTCACTTTCTCCATGCACGGCCACGCCAAGCGCTTCTGCAATCTGAGCATACTTATGCACAGCACAATCAAGATTGAACTCCATTGCCAACGGAAGGAAGATCGAGCAGGCATCCCCATGGGGGATGGTGTACATTGCCCCGATCGGCTGCGCCATGATATGGGCGATGCCGATGCCGGCTGAAATTGCACATCCTCCGAAATAGCTTGCAAGCAGCATGTCCGAACGAGCTGCAATATCATCAGGATGCTCGCAAGCGCGTTCCAATGACTGCTTGATCAGGCGGATGGCCTGGAGCCCGTTCATTTCCGTAAGCGGTGTGGCGTTCAGCGAGACATACGATTCAATGGCATGGCTGAGCGCGTCCATACCGGTTGCGGCGGTGAGCCGCTTCGGCATCCCCACGGTTACCAGCGGATCCAGGATGGCCACATCGGCGATCATGGTTGTGTGATAGAGACTTTTCTTCAAGCCGTTGTAGTTGTTCTTCACCACGGCAACTTTTGTAGCCTCTGCACCGGTTCCCGCAGTGGTGGGGACGGCGATGAAAAACGGTGGTACGTGGGTAACTGCCCGTCCATGCATCTGGTAGTCCTCGGCAAGTCCTCCGTTTGTGGCCAGCATGCCGATTGTCTTGGCTGCATCAATGACGCTCCCTCCCCCGACGGCGAGGGTGCAGTCACAATGTTCTGTAATAAATTGGTCACGTCCATTGTTGATCACCGTAAGATCAGGTTCCCCTTGTATGGCAAGGTATATAGAATATTCGATGCCCTCAGTGGTGAGGCCGTTGCAGATGCGCTCGCGAAGTGCGGGATTGGAGTTGCCTGAAGCAAAGAACACTTTCTTCAGTCCGTACCATTTCAAGATTCCCGGTATTTCATCAACTCGGTTTTCTCCGAACACTATCCGTCTGTTGTTTATCATCTCCCACATACGTTGCAGCCTCCAAAATTGTGCTGTTGACAGTCATCGCAGTGCTGTCATACCGGTTATGCCACCTGTAGCATACCTGTTGTTTGTATACTTGCATTGAACAGATCAAAAGTCAATAAAATTTCACGAACAAAATATCGCTTGGTGTTTTGTTTTATCATGCAGGATGAAATCCGTTCGCTGGGTATGGCAAAGCCATACTCTTCTGAATATCAAGTAATAGTATTATATATAATACAATATAAATACAAATGAAACCAATCGATCAGCATAATCGAGAATCTGTCAAATAGAGAAAAAAACTATTGCATTCGGGAAAACCTATGCTATGCTATGGGAAACATGTAGTAACACATGTATGTTCATTGAGAGTGGCGGATGTCTGTCACTCAGCCAAAAGGAGAAGAAAATATGAAGAAAACGGTTGTGTTTCTGCTGGTATTGGCTCTGCTTTCATCGGTGCTCTTCGCACAGGGGGGGAAGGAAGCTTCTGCTGCCGATGCAAAAGGACAGTACGTCATCAAGATGGCCACCCCGTCCAATCCGACGGACAATTGTGTAAAGGCATTCTTTGAATTCGAGAAAATCGTCGAGGAACGAACCAACGGTCGTGTCGATGTCCAGGTATTCCACAGCGCCCAGCTTGGTGCCCACCGCGACTATATCGAGCAGATGCAGATGGGTAGCCTGCAGGCAGCGGAAATCAACACTGCCGTACTTTCCGGTTTTGATTCGAAGTTCATGGTATTCGACCTTCCCTACCTTTCCAAGAATGTGGAACACCTGCAGAAGGTCCTTGCCGACGGTCTTGATGCCAAGCTCTCCGCTTCCTTGGAAGAGAGCACCGGTTTGAAGATTCTGGGTTGGATGATCCGCTCCCCTCGGAATATCTACAATTCCCGCAATCCCATCAATACCGCAGCTGATTTCAAGGGTATGAAGATTCGTGTTATGGAAAGCCCGATCATGACCAGAACCTTTGAGCTGCTTGGTGCGGTCCCGGTACCCCTTTCTGCTGCAGAGCGGTATATGGCATTGCAGACCGGAGTGGTCGACGGTGCAGAGAACTCGGTCGGCATCATTCTTTCCGAGAAAGAGTATGAAGTAACCAAGTATGTTTCGCTCACCGCCCATAACATTACTCCGAACATCATTGCCTTCGACAAGAAGTATTTTGACAAGCTTCCTGCCGACATTCAGAAAGTGCTGGTTGATGCAGGCAAGGAAGCCGGAGCATTTGCAACCAAGCTTGACTCGGACAGCCAGAACGACACCCTTGCCAAGCTGACCGAGCTGGGTATGAAGGTCAACGACATTACTGACAAGTCCACCTTCATCGCCGCAGTTTCCCCCATCTACTCTCAGTATCGCAATGAGATTGGTGGCGACATCATCGACGCATTTTTGAAGTAATTGATTGAAATGACCATGAGGGAGCGGCTAATTCCGTTCCCTCATGTCTGAACGCAAGGAGATGGGAAATGGAGAAGTTCGTCCACGTCCTGTATGACTACATTATTGAGTATATTGTACGGCTGATCGGTGTACTGCTCATCACCACCGTCCTCATGCAGATATTCACCCGCATATTCTTCAAGGTTCCTTTCTCTTGGACGGATGAATTAGCCCGTTTTGCTTTCATTTGGTATTGTTTTCTTGGAAGCGTGTTGACCATGCATAAGAAGATGCACCTGGGCATCGATTACTTTGAAAGCAAGATGAAACCGAAGAGTCGGTTTGTAAACCGCATTTTCGTGTATTCCATGCAAATCTTTTTCGCATCCTTGTTGGCATACTACGGATACAAACTTCTGGGAATCGTGGGACGGCAGAAATCGCCGATCATGCGTGTCCAGATGAAATACATCTACAGTGTGTTGCCGATCAGCGGGATCCTCTATTTGATCCTGAGCATTCATGAACTGTTGTTGCATCTCAAAGGCGAGGATACAGCGCAACCTGTGATGATGGAAACGCTCAAGGGAGATGTACAGATATGATAGCAGCAATTGTTTTCGTCATCATGATCGGCCTGATGGTATTCAATGTCCCGATTGCAATCTGTACCGCATTGGCGGCTGTCGGAGGCATTGCCTGGGCTTCCGATGTCCCGATGATGATCTTTGTCCAACGGATGTTCACCGGGATGGATACCTTTACCCTGATAGCGGTGCCGCTTTTCATATTGACCGGACGGTTCATGGCGTTGGGAGGGATCACCAACGACCTGATCTCCATGTCCAAGGTGTTGGTCGGATACTTCAAGGGAGGGCTTGCCTATATCAATATCGTAGCAAGCATGCTCTTTGCCGGCATCACCGGTTCAGCAGCCTCCGATACCTCCTCGATCGGTGCGATTCTCATCCCGGCTATGGAGGAACGGGGATTTGACAAGGATTTCTCGGTTGCCGTTACGGCCACCTCCTCAACGATCGGGGTCATGATTCCCCCTTCAATCCCCATGGTGGTATATGGAGCCTCTTCGGGTGCTTCCATCGGAAAACTTTTCCTAGGCGGCATCATTCCCGGCATATTGACCGGAGTAGCTCTGATGATCGTTTCCGGTGTGATATCCCATAAGAAAAACTATCCGAGCGATGCGTTTGTTGGATGGAAGGAAAGCATTCTCATCACCCTCAAGGGCATCCCCGCTTTGTTGACGGTGATCATCATTCTCGGAGGTATTGTCGGAGGAATATTCACCCCGACCGAGGCTGCAGGAGTTGCTGCCCTGTATTCCTTCCTGCTCGGTAGGTTCTATTACAAGGAATTGAGATTCCGGGATATTCCCAAGATGCTTGCCGAAGTCGCTCTGACAACCGGCCAAGTGGCATTGATGATCGCAACCGCATCTTCCTTGGCATGGCTTTTCGCCCAACAGGGTGTTCCTGCAATGATCGGCGGCCTGATTACAGGCATCACGACCAACAAATTCGTACTGCTTCTGATCATGAATGCATTATTGCTTTTCGTAGGCACTTGGTTGGATCTAAGTCCGGCAGTTATCATCTTCACGCCGATATTGCTGCCGATTGCAACCAGCCTCGGCATTGATCCCGTACATTTCGGGGTCATCATGGTCGTCAATCTTGCGATTGGTCTGTTTACCCCGCCCGTCGGTGTCTGCCTCTTTGTTTCCTGCGGGATCGCCAAATGTTCGATCAGCTATGTGGTGAAGGCCTTCATACCCTTCCTGGTGGTCATGATCGGTGTTCTGTTGCTGATTACCTATGTACCTGCACTGGTGATGACCATACCGAATCTGCTGATGTAAGGCAGCAAATACAAGGAAAAGGAAGAAGAATCATGGTATTGAAACATATTGATCCGCTGCTCTCGGCAGAACTCATGTCGGTAATGATGCAGATGGGGCATGGGGACGAGATCGTCTTCGCTGACCGTAATTTCCCCGCTGGTTCCTTGGCCAAACGCTTGATTGCGTACCAAGGAGTAACGATTGCATCGTTGCTTCCTGCTGTATTGCATTACTTTCCGATCGATTATGCGGTCGAACATCCGGTCTTTCTGATGCGCATTCCTGCAAATTCCGACTATACGGGAAATATCAGTGGAGCGTACCAAACTGTTTTGGATGCCGCCCACGGATCATCGGTTTCGATCGGATATCTGGACCGGCAGGATTTCTATGACCGCGCTTCACGCGCATTCGCTGTGGTTGCAACCAGCGAGTCGGCCCGCTTTGCAAACATCATCATCCGAAAGGGTATCGTCAGAATCGGTGAGGAACGGTAAGCCAAGCAAACCTACGGCTGCTGTATACCGCAACAGGGGGATCGTACTATGATTCGAACATGGAATGAGGAATCACTTGACCATAGGAATGCATTGCTCTATGCAATGGGCATTACCGAAGAGGATGCGAAGCGTCCGATCATCGGTATCCTGAATTCGTGGAATGAGATGAATCCAGGGCATTTCCCATTCAGGGATGTGATTGCCGAGTTGAAAGAGGAAATCTATCAAGCCGGTGGTTTGGCCTTGGAGTTGCCGGTAAGCGGCATTTGTGACGGCATTTGCTCAAACACCCCCGGGGATCGGTATACGTTGCCTTCCCGCGACTTGGTATCGACCGAGGTAGAGACGCTTGCGGAACTGAATATGCTTGAAGGCATGTTGCTGCTTTCCACCTGTGACAAGGTGGTTCCCGGTATGCTGATGGGGGCTCTGAAGGTAAACATCCCCACCGTAATGTTTACGGGCGGGTATATGGCCGCAGGGCATTACCAAGGGGAAATGCTTACCCTTACCCATACCAAGCAAGCCTTCGCCGCCTACCAGGGGGGCAAGCTGTCCAAGGAAGATTACAAAGGCATCGTACGATCGGCATGCCCGACACCGGGTGCCTGTCCGTTCATGGGGACGGCGAATACCATGTGCGCTACTGCAGAACTGCTTGGGTTCTCCCCGTTTGGGAATGCAAGCGTACGCAGCCAGACCGAGAAATGGCATGCGCTCGCCCGAGAAGCCGCCCGAAGACTGGTGCAATTGGTACAGCAGGAGATTCGTCCCCTCGATGTGATTACCCGCGACAATTTTGAGAACGTCGTTCGGTATATGATGGCTACCGGCGGTTCGACGAACTCCATCCTCCATATTCCCGCAATGGCCAGAATGGCAGGCATCGACATTGATCCGGTATTCTTTGATAAGATTAGTGCCGAAGTACCCTGGATCAGTGCCATCTATCCGAATCATAAGACCTACACCATGGAAGAGTTTGACCGTGCCGGTGGGCTTAACGCGGTGGTAGGCGAATTATTGGAAGCGGGAAAGATCATCGGTACTGCGAAGGGTATGTTCGGGACTACCGTTGCCATGGCGCAAGGCAGCAGGAGCTTGGATGCGAACGTCATTCGCTCTTGTGCCGACCCAATTCATCCACATGGCGGATTGGCCGTACTGAAGGGAAACATTGCGCCGGAAAGTTGCATCGTGAAGTTTGCGGCGATTCCTCGGGGGCTATGGACGTTCAGCGGTCCGGCAAAGGTCTACGAGTCCCAGGATGATGCATGGCAGGCAATGCTCAATGATAAGATTGTCGCAGGGGATGTGGTGGTCATCCGGTATGAAGGTCCGAAAGGTTCTCCGGGAATGCCTCATATGGAAACCTTCATGGCCGCAGTGTTGGGCAAGAAGATGGGCTCGGATATCGCATTGGTTTCCGATGGACGATTCTCCGGGGCGACCGGTGGTTTGGCAATCGGGCATGTCAGCCCGGAAGCCTATGACGGTGGACCCATCGCATTCATCCAAAATGGCGATATGATTCATATCGACATTGAACATAGATCACTCATGGTGGATATCAGTACTGAGGAGCTGGCAAAACGGAAGAAGGGCTGGAAGCCATTGGTCAAGCCGGCGACAGGTTATCTTGCACTGTACCGAAAGATGACTTCCTCCGCCCATCGAGGTGCTTCGATCTACTGGGATCTCTAAGTGACATACATCCTTTTTTCTGAAGCACGCTCTTTTGTGGCTAGCTGGCGCAAGGGAGCGTGTTTCTCCTTGGTAAGTAACTCCCAAAAAAAGTTTGAATAGTTCCCATGAATCATAATTGCCGATACTGTCTACTCGGTATTTTTGAACCGTTTATCGTATCCAACCGCGATTCTTGAGCATCTCAATTTTCACTTTAATGAGATTGATCAACTGTGCATCTGTATCCTGATGCAGCTTGCAGACATTCTCCAGAATAGAGTCGATCCCATGGTTGATTCGCATTTCTTTTAATTGTTGTGCGATGGGGTCGGATGGCTGGTCATAGAATATTGCCCCTGCAATGGAGGTTGCCAACCCTTCAGGTCGGCCACCATATTGGATCACCATTTTCGCTGGGCCTACCAACCTGTCCGTCGGGCCGAGCTTTCTGATAGGATCCCGTGCATTCCGTTCAAGATAATCAACGAGATGGATATTTTGGAGTTTATTCAACGAAGTCCTGGTGAATTCCATATGACTTGCATAGTCAAACCCATGCTTTGCGCACAAGGCTCTTCCCGTTTCCTCGTATACTTTTTCCAATACCTCCAGAATTTCTGGATCACGTGCAGCTTCAGAAATATAGGTATAGTGCTTCAGGCTCCCCAAATAGGAAACCGTTCCGTTTGCTGCATTGTAGGTATAGAATTTTCTATCCAGATATCCGTCAAAATCATCAACATAGGTAAGACCTTCCAATTTGGGGAGGTCTTTTTTGATCCGCTTCCGATCGATCGGCAAATACCAGAAATCTTGTACATTCACTGCAAGCGGGTCCTCCTGCAGCACTTCTTTGGTCGGCTCAATTGCCGAACGCATGATTACTGACTCAGTAAATCCTACATGAACATCCAGAAACTCGGCTTCTTGGTTTGACAGCCCTTCGTACACCGATGCCTTCAGTAGATCGGCAGGTTTGATCCAGTTCTCACAAAGGACAATATTGAGCGGATCATGATTGTTGGTTCGCATTCTCTGCAACAAGAGTGGTTTGAGAAATATACCGACAGAAGACAGGTTCTTTCCCCCAACAGACACAAAGATGGTATCAACCTCAGAGGATACGGCCTCCCCGATTTCCTTGCTGTCATCGTATCCCCATGCACTGACATTGGTCACCAGATCTGTATGGATTGTTTCTCCCAATATCCTGACGGTGTACTGTTTCCGTTCGTTCAATAATCGTACCAAATTGGAATTGTACTCAATAAACCGAAATGGATATCCTGCTTTCCAAAGGAGATGGCCTATAAATCCACGAGCAATTTTCCCTGCTCCGATCATGAGAATCTGCATTGTCTTACAACTCCTTTGTACGGGTTTGGAATGCACGAAGGTGAGTCTCAATCCGTTGGATCATCGCATTCGGAAGCTGAGGAACCAATCCTGCGACGCCTTCCTGCTTGTAGCGAGAAGATACGGCTTGTTCGTTCTGCTGCAGTGCATACCAAATTGCAGCAGCAATCACCAATTCCAACGGCTCTATTTCCAACTTCTGCTGCTCAGCAAGCAACAAGGGACCAACCAACCGCTCGTCAGGGGCAAGCTTACGCATCACATCCCGTGCATTGCGCTCGATCGAGTCCCTGATGTTTTGGTTCTGAAACTTATGCTTGGCTGATACAGCAAACTGTTCTTGTTCTTGGCTGTCGATTGCATACGCTTTGCAGAGCACCCTGTTGATTTTTCCATACAGAGCGTCGAGTACTCTGATGATTCTCGGGTCATTGGCTGCGTCGGCATACCAAGCATAGCCAAGATAGGAACCCAGGTAGGCTATCGCTGCGCTGCTGCAATTATACGTATAGATCTTTCGGGTCAATAACAACGGAAACTGCATTTCTGGAACGAAGGAAGAGGGGAGTGCATACAGGGAACCAGCTTTCAGTGCATCATAGGGGAGTTGATCGTATGCTTCAGAAAGAATGTCGACAGCAGAACCAGGTTTTTCGATGGTAGAGCAGAAAATTGCCGCTTCGGTTACCAGGAAAGAAAGGCTGTCGGTTTTGGTTGCTTCGTTTTGCCCGCTTGTCATCCGGATTGCTTTGTTCAGCTTCATAGCCGGATTGATTGCATTTTCCGCTGTGATGATCAACAGAGGATTCGTCTCCGTTCTTTTGTCCAGCGCTGCTTTGATCAAGGAGCCTGCCTGTTCCAAATTGCTTGCCCCTACGCTCACCAAGAGGATGTCAGCTTGGGCAATAGCTTCAAGCGCTTCCGGCTCCTCGGTATGGTAGGCCTTGGGAACCTGAAGGGTGAGATCAGGCCTTTCCCGACCGAAGAATTCAATGGTGTATTGTCCTTGATCCCGCAAGGTCGTAATGAGACTTAGGGATGAGTCAAGGAGTACAGGGACTTGTCCGGCTTCCTGTACTAATCGGGCCAAGAACCCTCTTCCCGTTTTCCCTGCTCCAAGAATGGTAAAATTCATACAGTGCTCCTTCGTCTTGCCAGCTGTTCATGGATTGGCTTGAGTTGTTGGTAGAGTTGTCGATAGAGAAGGAACATTTCTTCATAGGTGTCATGATACTTTGCATTGGGAGTGTACTGCTGAGCAGGGTGAACCATTGTTTGTACCGCAGTTGAGAGCGAAGGTGCAATACCAATTGCTGTTGCTGCCAAAATTGCAGCTCCCAAACTCGAACTCTCCTGACATTGCATCGACACCACTTCCGTATTGAGTATGTCCGCTTTCATCTGGTTCCATACGGGATCGGCACCCGCAGCTCCGGAAACCCGTAGTTGGGCGGGTGTTTTCTGTGATTCCTGCATGATGGAATAGCAATCCTTCAAGCTGAAACATACTCCTTCCAGTACGGCCCTGAGGAAGTGTGCTTTTGTATGAGCTGAACTGAATCCGACAAAACCTGCTTTTGCCTGCGCATCCCAGATGGGAGCACGCTCCCCATTGAGGTAGGGCAAGAAGAGGAAAGGAGCAGGTGCCGGAGCACCCTCCATCATATCCTTGACATATGCTTGTATGGTTTGGTTCGCTTTTCTCTCTCCGAATTGCTCCAGGAACCACTGCAGGGATCCTCCACCTGCTGAAGTTGCCCCATACCAAATATCCCAACCATCAACGACGGATGGATACCTGCCGAGTCGTTCGTCGTACGCTTGGGTGTCACTGGATCTGCAAAGCCGACCGATATGATCAGAGGTACCGGAGATAGTGAAGGCAAATTGGTCGTCTACGATCCCTGTTCCCACCAAGGATGCATGAAAATCGCCACAACCTGCAATTACCGGCGTTCCTGCAAGCAATCCTGTCTGTTCTGCAGCTTTTTGGGTGACCGAGCCAACAACCTCCATTGCGTCTCCAAACGACGGAAGACGTGCTTGTAAATCAGGTATGCCCAGAATTGTCGTTTGAATAAGGGGATCGATTTTTCCTGTCTTTGGATGCACCAACCCCCGCAAACTCAGCACATCGGTTGCATAGACACCGGTAAGCATGTAATTGAGGTATTCCTTGGTTTGCAGAAGTTTGAAAGGTTTGTCAAACAACTCAGGCCTATTCTGTTTCAGCCAAAGCAGACGCGGGATCGGCCATGCAGTCCCCGGGGGGAGGTGCATACCCAGCGCTTGATCAAGCTGTGTAGAGTGATAGTGTTCAGAGAGCCATTTCGCTTGGTCTGCAGCCCTTCCATCCTGCCAACTGATGGCACTCATGACCGGTACATGTTCTTGGTCAACGAGAATATGTGTACCGATTTGCCCGGTAAGTCCAATTGCTGCTATACAAGCTGAAGAGAGTCCACTTTTCTGCAAGAGTTCTCGTATCCCTTCTGCAGTGGTTTCCCACCATGTTTCTGGAGTATATTCACGAACTGCATGGCCAGCATCCCGTCTGATGGCCGATGTTGATTTACGGATTAGATGGATGAGTGTGCCTTGTGTATCGAATATGGCAATTTTTGAGGATGAAGATCCAGTGTCGATGGTTAAAAGATATGTTTGCATGGTGTTTCTTATCCTTTTACTGCACCAGCAGTGAGACCTTTGATGATGTATTTCTGCAAAAACAGGGAAATGATGATAACCGGTATGGTGACTACAACCGAACCGGCCATGAGGCCTCCCCAGTTGATGTCGGTATAGGAAATGAATCCATAGATGGCTACCGGCAAGGTTTTGGTAACCCGACCACTCAGAATGATGCCGAACATGAAATTATTCCAAGAGAAAACAAAAGAGAGAATCGAAGCGGTGACAATACCGGGACCTGAGATAGGAAGAATGATTTTCAAGAAACTATTGAAACGGGAACTTCCATCCACCGCGGCCGATTCCTCCAACTCTTTGGGCAGCGATTCAAAGAACGGTACCATGATCCATATGATGAACGGGAGAGCCACGACCATGTGTGCCAGGATCAAACCAAAATGGGTGTCGACGATCCCGAAGAAGGAAAATAAGACAAACCAAGGGACAAGAAACGTAATGGCGGGTATCATCCGTACCACCAGCAGCATGAGGCTGGTCATTTTCATACCGAACCGGGCAATGGCATACGAGGCGGGCAAAGCCAGTACCAGCGAGAGGAGGGTGGAAACAAGCGCTATGATGAAACTGTTGAGGATGGGGCGGAAAAAGCTGTAATTGGAGAAGAGCTCCCGATAGTTTCTACTTGTTGCATCAAATTTGAAGAGATACTGCATATTCAGCATTTGCGACTGCAGTTTGAACGAGGATAGCACCATCCAGATGAATGGAAAGGTCACTGCCAGAAGGATGATGTAGACGGTCAGATAATAGCCTGTTGATCGGATGATTCTGTTTTTCTTGCTCGAGTACCGTACCATGGGTCATTCCTCCTAAAAATCGATTCTGACACGGTCTCTGAGTCTGCCTACCAATAGGCTGAGTACCAGGACGAGCAGGAAGAATACTACCAACATGGCAGAGGCGTATCCGAGGTCAAAATATTGGAAGGCATTGATGAACGCCAATACATTCAGTGTTTCAGAAGAGAACGTGGGGCCGCCTTGCGTGGTCGCATAAATAATATCGAATGTCTTGAGCGCATCGATCAGTCGAAGCAGACTGGCGACTACGACGGTAGGAGTGATCATGGGCAGCGTTACGCGAAAAAGGATCTGATAGGCTTTCGCTCCATCCACATGGGCTGATTCTATGGGTTCCGTAGGTAGAGCGGCGAGGCCGGCCATTACGATCAGACTGATCATTGGGGTCCATTGCCAGATATCCATGATGACCAGGGCAAGTAAAGCTGTATCCGGGCTTCCGAGCCACAAGGGGAGATGTTCGAAGCCCAGGTACCCAAGTAGTGTGTTTGCAATGCCAAAGGTAGGTTCATAGATGAGCATCCAGACTAATCCTATGGAAACCGGTGTGGCTACCATGGGAAGCAGGAAGAATGTTTTGACCAATGGCTTTCCTATGAAATCGCGATTCAGAAAGAGTGCGATACCGGTTCCCAGCACTACCTCAAAGAGCAGTGCGGCTGCAGAGAAGAGAAGCGTCCGATAGGTTGCTTTGAGAAACCGAGAGTCAGCGAACATGGTGAGATAGTTGTCAAACCAGATGATGTCGGGTTTCCCCGCCATCGACCATTTCGTGAAGCTGAGGAAAAAGGTATAGAGTACAGGAATGATGACCATGATCGCGACGAACAGAAAGGCGGGTAAAATAAAGTAGTATTTGGTTCTCTGTTCGTTTTTCAATGCTTGCATAACAAAGCCTCTTCTCGGAAAGCAAGCAGGAGGAGGTGTTCCCCTCCTGCTTGTAACGATTTATTTCTTGTAATCTTCATCCAGAACTTTCTGGAAGTCAGCGTTTGCCTTGTCGGCTATTGCCTTGAGTTCAGCATCACTGACGCCTTGAATGGCAGCTTGGATGACTGTTCCAATGATATCACGGGTTTTGCCAACCTGGATGGTCACCGGTCGTTCGATGGAATATTTCGCTCCCATGGAATCCTTGACCGCTTGCACCAGGGAAGGGGGAAGATCCTTGGTGGCTGCAGGGTTGGTCCATGCCGACTGACGTGCACCAAATTGTCCGGCCTGCATGGCGAGCAGGGACATGTCCTTGCTGGTAGCCCATTTGATGAACTCCCAAGCAGCATCCTTCTTGGTGGAGAAGGAGGGGATCATGAGTGCCCAAGGGGCAACGTTGCAGATCGAGAGACCTTCGGGACCATCAGGAACGACGGCGAATTCCACCTTGTCCCATACCGAGGATTTGGTTTTGTCGACGGCACGCCCATACTGGCTGTCATTGTCAATACGCATGGCGGCAAGCCCTTCGGTAAAGATGTTGGAGGTTTCACCCCAGTTCATGCTCAAGACTCCGGGAGGGCCGTACTTTCTCAGAATGTTTCCATAGTATTGGAATGCTTTGAGTGCTTCAGGGGTGTTGATGGTTGCCGTTTTGTAGTCAGGGCTCTGATAGTCGGCACCATATCCCCTGAGGAAGGTCACAAACTGGGTAACAGCCGCATTGCCGGATCCACGTTCGACAAATCCATAGAATTTGTTGGCTGGATCATTCAGCTGGGCAGCGATTGCCTCAAGTTCTGCAAAGGTCTTGGGGGGCTTCAGACCCTTTGCAGCAAAAATGTCGGCACGATAATACAAGACAGGGCGTTCAGTGAAAAGGGGAATGCTATGGGTTTGTCCGTTGGTCCGGCTTCCTGCAATCGCACCCGGCATATAATCATTGATATCATATTCCGGTGATGCTGCAATGTAGGAATCCAGCGGTGTGCTCCATCCATTCTTGGCAAACATCAGCATTTCCTGGGGAGGACTGGTTGTATAGATGTCAAAGTCCTTGTTTCTTGCGGTAAGCTCTACTGTTGCTTTGTTTCTCAGTACGTCTTCTGGATACGCTTCCAATTCAACCTTGATTCCAGTTTTTGCGGTAAATTCGGGAAGCTTGGTTTTGATGAAGTCAGTCCAAGGAATACTCCCTGCAAGAACCCTGATGGTTACATCGGATTTTTGTTGAGTTTGTTCCGTGGTTCCTGCTGCACCAAGGGAGGTGGTTGCAACGAGCAGGACCACCAAAAGAGCAATCAGGGATTTTTTCATAGTCAACTCCTTTTTTGTTGATACAGCTAGTATATGAGTGTATGAAAAAAAATGTCAACAAAAAATTTTATCTAGTCGGGATTGTTCCCTTGTGCTATGATTCGATGCAAGAGGATTGAAATGGATAGTCTGTTGTTCCTTCTGGAGTCAAAACTGGACAACTTGCCGGAGTCAGAGCAAAAGGTAGCGCGATATATTTTGGATGAAAAGAAAAATGTAATCCATCAGAAGGTTGCTGATATCGCACGGGCTACCGGTGCAAGCACATCGGCGGTAATGAGACTATGCAGATCTCTTGGTATCCCGGGATTCCATGAGATGAAAATCATGTTGGCCAGGGATGTTTTTGTGGGAACCGAAACCAATGAGGCAATGGAAATCCAGGATCCGGCGGCTCTGAGTGAAGATGGACAATCGATAATATCCCATATAGGGCAGAGCAGTATTGAAAGTATCAAGGATTTGGAACGCATGGTCTCATTGCCGGAACTTGCAAAGACGGCTAAGCTTCTTGAAGAAGCGACGTATATCCATGCTTTCGGCATCGGGCTTTCCAACGGAATTGCCTTTGACTTTGCCCACAAAATGCAACGACTTGGACTTCTTTGCGGATATTATCAGGAAACCCAAATGCAAATGATTACCGCCACCAATATGAAACCAGGCATGGTGGGAATGGTTGTTTCGCATTCGGGAAATACTGATCAGATGGTACGCATCACGAAAACTATGAAGGAACGGGGTGTAACCGTAGTCACCATCACCGGGAACAGACTTGGTGATGTGGCGATGCTCAGCGATATTGTGCTTTTGGCCCCCCTTTCCGAACCTTTGAAGCGACAAGGCGCCAGTTCTTCTCGGATCAGCCAACTGGTGCTTATCGATATGTTGTTTTCCCGAATCATCAAGAACAAGCCGGATGAGTATATCCAAACAATCAAAAAAACCTATGCGGCGTATGATTAGGATGGTGAGCAAAGGGGGAGATGAAGTCCCGATGGTCGATATAGTGGTCTCAACCTTGATGTATGCCGAAACTAGAGATGCATATGTTTTATGTTTGGTCTAATTTTACATATTTTTTTTCGGATGCTGTGTTGCGGAATTCATAATTCTATACAAACACATTTGTGCATGAAATCTTGCTTTTTCTTCTGCATATTTTGAATTCTTAGCAATAATTGCTTCTAGCACCTCCATTCTTTCTGGAGCTGATTCATCAGGAAACAGTGGTATACTGTGTGTTACTTTACTAAAATTTTCAATGAGTGCAGAAATTGAAGTCGAATATTTGGCTAGCATAGGATTATCACAGAACTCACGAAGTGATGAAATAAATTTTAATCCGAATGCATGCATTTTCAATTCACGTTCTTTATCTTCTTGTATACTCATTATTTGGTTTAATTCGTCACGCATTCTTATAAAAGGTTCAACGGGCACATGTGGTTTGCAACAAAGATTTGCCATCATACCTTCGACTGCTTCTCTGGTTTCATACAGGTTACAGAGCTGAGTAAAATCTACAGACGCAACGAAAGCTCCTAGACGTGGTTTAATTATCACCACTTCTTCATCTTCCAGCTTATGTAAAGCTTCCCTAATGGGTGTCCTGCTCATATTTAGCGTAGCCGAGAGTACATTTTCAGGAAGTGGATCCCCTGGTTTGAATACCTGGTCTTTTATCAGGCGCTTGATTTCAAGGTATGCACTTTCACTTAATTTTGGCCGTTTCATGAATATATAAGTTTCCTTTTCCTAGGACATAGAATGGAGTAAAGATGCAAGAATTTCAAGAATAAAATACATGATGTGTACAAAATGTATAATTTTTTTTAATTCGCAAATACTCTGTATATAGCATGAGAAAAAAACTGTTGACAATTTTGTAAATACATAAATAGAATTACCTGTATACAACTTGAACTCAAATAGTACAATTGAGGTATTTTAATGAAAATTGTCAATTTACATGTACATGCTTATTCAGCTAATCATCGAACTCCGATTGCGAACGGGAAATACGCCTATGCTTCAACAGATATTGTGATTGTCAGTTTACACACTGATGATGGATATGAGGGATACGGGTGGGCTCATGGAACGAAGGTTGTCGTTGAGACTTTACTTAGTTTGAAAGAAAGGGTTATAGGTGAAGATCCTTTTAATGTTGAGCGTATTTGGGAGAAAATGTATCTACCCAAAGTGTATGGGAGGAAAGGCTTTGAGACACGAGCCATTAGTGCAATTGATATAGCTCTCTGGGACCTTAAAGGTAAAGTTGCAGGAAGATCCATCGGTCAGCTTTTGGGAGGATACCGAGACACTGTTCCTGCTTACATCGCGGGAGGGTATTACGAGAAAGGTAAGGGGTATGCTGGACTAAAGAAAGAGATGGAAGCGAATCTAGCGTCAGGCGCCAAAGCTATTAAAATGAAGATTGGTGGTGTTGGTATTGCAGAAGATTTGGACAGGATCGATGTTGTTCGTGATACGATAGGACCTAATATCAAAATCTTGGTAGATGCAAATAATGCCTATAATCGATTGGATGCACTTAAAATTGGTCGTGAACTTGACAAGCGAGATATTTATTGGTTTGAAGAACCCCTTTCTCCTGATGATATTGAAGGTTGTGCAGAACTCTGTCGGAAACTTGATACTCCTATTGCTATTGGTGAAAATGAATACACTCGTTGGGGCTTTAAACAGCTTATGGATGCTCACGCAGCACAAATCTATAATGCTGATGCTCAGGTCCTTGGCGGAATTACCGAGTGGAAAAAAGTAGCTGACTTGGCGATGGCTAACCATGTCATGATTGCGCCACATGGAGATCAAGAGATTCATGCCCAATTGGTTAGCGCAATCCCAAATGGCTTGATAGTTGAATACTATGATAATAATACAAATGCATTAAAGGAGGCGATGTTTCCTTCTTCACTCAGTCTAGATCCAGAAGGGAATGTTACTCCCTCAAAATCGCCTGGGTTGGGGATTCCTTTGGATTATGATCGGCTTGCATCTTTCTTAACTTTTGAAATGTGAAAATTCGCGGTTCGCCGCAATAAAAAAGGAGAGATATATGAAACGTTTTTCTATCATTACTTTGCTGCTGATGCTGCTTTGTACTTCGGTACTATTTGCAGCTGGAACTTCAGAAGCGGCAAAGGTACAGCCAACTCAGGAATTGACGGGTAAACTTACTATCTGGTCAATGTTGACACAAAGTGAACGTGCAACAGAATTTGAGAATTTGGCGACAGCTTATGAGAAGGACCATCCCGGTGTTGATGTTGAAATCACCGTCATGCCTTGGAGTGGGGCTATGGACAAAATTATGGCTTCCATAATGGCTGGGAATCCTCCTGATATTACAGTTACTGGTAACGGGTATCCTCAAACACTCTCGGCCACTGGTGGTCTGATGGAATTGTCAGATTTAGTGAATTCGATTGGAGGCAAGGACGCCTTTCTTGGAACCTCTCTGTCCGTATTAGGTTCTGCTGAAGACGGAGGTGTCTATTCTGTTCCTTTGTATGTTACTCCCTATGTAGCTTATTACAGAAAAAGTTGGCTTGCAGAGGCAGGTATAACAAAGCTACCAACAACGTGGGAAGAATACTACACAATGTGCAAGGCTGTTACGAACCCAGCGCAAAATCGCTATGGTTTTGGTATCCCGCTCGGCGACCTTCATGGATGGAAGACAATCTGGTCGATTCTTCAGACAAATGGAGTTGATTTGGTTCGGCAGAACGAGAAAGGCGAATGGATAGTTGATGTGAATACTGAAGATTACAAATCGATTGTCTGGACGTATGATTATCTTTACAGACTTATCAAGGATTGCTCTCCTGCAGGTACAGTCAGCTATACTCAAGCAAATGTCAGAGAATTGGTAGCAACTGGTAGCATAATGAGTCGAATTGATACACCAGAGATTTATTATAATGTCAAAGCTATGAATCCTGACGCAATGAATGATGTTGCATATTTTGAGATCCCCAAGCGCAAGCAGGGTGGTAGCGGTACTGGGTGGGTAGGTCTTTCGGTTACAGAGAAAGGAAACAAAGCATTGGCATCAGATTTTATAAAATATATCTTCACTGGTGATCGCTTAGTTGATTTCTTTGCGAGTTATCCTTATGCAATGTTCCCAGCCAAAGCTGACATTTTCTATTCCAAGAGTTATCAAGAGAAACTCCCTCCTGAACTCAAGGCGATGGTGCCTGATATGGCCTTGAATATTCTGAAGGATGCAAGTGGACTTACCATGGCTAATGGACCTTTCCCTGCAGCAGGTGAAGTTGAATCTAAAATGATTCTTGGAAATCCTTTGGCCAATATGTTCATCAAGGGCATTAGTGCTCAACAAGCTGCTGATGAACTAATTTCCGAATTGAAAGCGCTCCTGTAGGGGCTCAAGGGATATAGGTACATGAAAAACATGCGAACGTCACAGAGTCATACGATGGCAAAAAAGCAGAGCCGTGTTGGAATACTGCTATATGCTCCAGCCATAATTCTTATCCTCGCCATAGTAATCTATCCAATGATATATGCACTGCAAATGAGTGTTACCAATTATCGGCCTACTCTTGCAAAGGTTAGTATTGTTGGGATGAAGAACTATGTGATTCTACTCGAAGATATAAAGTTTTGGCAATCTCTAGGACGTTCGCTTGTTTTTACTTTTGGTTCTCTTATTCCCCAGATTGTTTTAGGTTTAGCTATGGCTTCCCTCCTTAACAATCCTCTTTTGAAATGGAAAATGTTATTTAGAGGCTTAGCTATTACGCCGTGGCTTATTCCTACTGTTGCCGTTGCAATGATCTTTCGATGGATGTTTCACGATCTCTACGGGATTATTAATTATCTTCTAGTCGATTTGGGGTTCATTGATTCTCCGAAGGCTTGGATAGCTCAGCAGGGAAGTGCTATGTTCCTGCTCGTTCTGGCAAATATTTGGCGAGGAACTCCTTTGATGATTACAATGTTTCTAGCTGGTTTGCAAGGAATTCCCTTGGAGCTATATGAATCTGCACAAGTGGATGGAGCTAATGCATGGTTCCAGTTTAGAAAAATTACATTGCCTTTGCTTATGCCTGTAGTTATGGTATCCGGTATTCTCCGATTCATTTGGACGTTTAATTTTTACGATTTACCTTGGGTTATGACTGGAGGCGGACCGTCTGAATCTACGCAGACAACACCAATTTATGCATTTAGAAAAGCCTTCTCCAGTTATCGAATGGGTGAAGGTTCCGCAATCACAATAGTCCTGTTTATTATTCTTGTAATATTCTCTATATCGTATTTTAAGATAAAGAAATATCAAGATAAAATATATAATTGACAAGGTAGATACAATGAACAAGAATATTAGAAAACGTAATGAAAGCATACTGGTTCATACATTAGCCATTATTTCTTTGCTTTTCATTCTCTTCCCAATTTACTGGTTGGTAATCAGTGCGTTGCAAAGTCCTCAAACAATTATCAGCATACCCCCATCCCTTCTCCCTCGTTCCTTTTCACTGTATTTCGTAAAGAAGGTGTTTGCAGAATTTGGTATTGGAAGATTCTTGGCAAATAGCATTTTTTTATCGTTGGGTTCAACATTACTTACTCTCATAATTGCTTGTTTTGCAGCTTTTAGTTACACCGCATATCGATATTCCCTAAAAGAAAGTTTCTCTAAACTTGTCCTATTTGTGTATATGTTTCCTCAGATCCTCATCATTATTCCAATATACTTACTCATGTCGAAAGTTGGACTCATCAACACATATGGTGGATTAATTCTTTGTTATATTGCATTTGAGCTCCCAATCTGTATTTGGACAATGCAATCATATTTTGCAACGATACCTAAGGATCTAATTGATGCTGCTGAGATTGATGGACTGAGAAGAATTAGTACGCTTTGGTATGTTTTTCTTCCGGTTGCCCTTCCTGGTCTTGCAGCCTCAGGGGTGATGACATTTATCGGAATCTGGAATAATTTCTTATTAGCAAATACATTGTTAATTGATGAAGCAAAAAAGACTCTTCCCGTAGTTATTGCAGATTTTGCTTCAAGGGATAGCATGATGCAAGGTGATGTCCTGGCTGCTTCATTGGTCGTCTGTATTCCTTCTTTTTTCTTCGCACTCTTTGCCCAAAAATATTTGGTTGGAGGATTAACTGCTGGTTCAGTAAAAGCATAGTGTATGAAAATAACAGATATCAAAACAAGACTTATTGATTCATTTATGTTTGTAGAGATTTATACGGATGAAGGTATAAAAGGCTTAGGCGAATCTGGTTCGTGGGCTTTCCTGGAAGCGTCTGCACAAGTTGTGGAAACTTTTAAAAGGTACTTGATCGGCCAAGATCCATTGCTTAGGGAACACCACTGGCAATATCTCTATCGTTGTTATCATTTCCGTGGGGCTGCAATAATGGGAGCTTTGTCTGCTGTTGATATTGCATTATGGGATATTGCAGGGAAATATTTTGGTGTGCCAGTGTACCAGCTTTTGGGAGGGAAGACCCGAGATTCTGTTCGTACTTATTACCATGTATTTGGGAAGAACAGAAAAGAGTTGGTCAACGGGTGTATACAAGCAAAAAAACTAGGTTTTACCGCAATTGGACATCTTACTCCCTTTGCCGATGAACCAAGAGAGGAACGCTACCAGAAGACATATGCAAACAAGATTGAAGATGCGATTGAAAGTGTTCGGAAATATCGAGAAGCCGTTGGAGACGAAGTTGATTTATGTATTGAAATACATAGGCAATTACCTTTGCATGAAGCAATAGCGCTAGCAAAAGGTATCGAGAGATTTCATCCTTTTTTTTATGAGGATCCAGTTCGACCAGACAATTTTGACCTTATGGCCCAGATTCAGGAAAATATACCCATCAGTATAGCTACAGGTGAACGTCTTCATTCCATTGAGGAGTTCACCATGTTGCTTCAACGAAAAGCATGCCATTTCATACGTCCGGATGTCTGTATGTGTGGGGGTATTACTCATACAAAAAAAATTGCAGCAGTAGCGGAGGGTTTTGGTGTCCAAGTTGTACCCCATAATCCACTTAGTCCTGTCAGTACGGCTGCTTGTGTTCAGATAGCTGCTGCAATTCCTAACTTCGCCATTCAAGAATTTCCTCTTGGCGAAGATTCTCTGCCCAAGAATGGCATTGTGAAAAGCTCATTGAAGATTGTTAATGGGTATATTCCCGTGCCCACGGTTCCAGGTATTGGCGTTGAATTATATGAGGATGCTCAAGAACGCTTTCCCTATAAACCAAGAGAATATACCACGCGATTACAGTCCGATGGATCTGTAATGGATCAGTGAGTGATAGATGAATCTCTAGGAGAAAACTTTATATGAATTTGCCAAGGACTTTTGAAGAGGTGAAAAATTCCGTATTACGAGAAGAGGGAGAAACATATCCAGGAAAATCTTTGGTTGATATGGAGTTAAGGCCTGGTTACGATAGAGCTAAAAATTCAATGATTGCTCACATGTTGGCAATCAATGAAGCTCATCTGTTGATGTTAATCAAACAAGAAATAATTACAAAAGAACAAGGTAGAGTGATCCTACATGGACTTGAAACAATTGATTACGATGTTTATAAACGTAGCAATTATTCTGGTGAGTATGAGGATTTATTTTTTGCAATTGAGTCTGAATTGATTCGTAGAACAAATGGGCTTGGCGGGAATCTTCATTTGGGGAGAAGTCGAAACGATATGTGCCTTTGCCTCTCTAGGATGGTCATCCGTGAAGATATGCTTGATCTCTTAAAGGAACTGATAAAGGTTCTTAACACCGTTTTGCGTTTTGCTCAAGCATATAAAGATTGTATATATGTAGTTCATACGCACACTCAGCATGCACAACCGAGTGTTTTGGGGCATTATTTTCTAGGTGTTTTTGAAATGCTTGTGAGAGATGTAAAACGATTAAAATCAGCATATAACCAAATCAACGAATCTCCTATGGGTGCTGCAGCAATAACAACGAGCGGATTCCCACTTGATAGAAAATTCGTGAGTGATCTTATTGGATGTGATAATTTTATTTACAATGCGTATGACGCAATAGGAAATGTAGATTTCTTTACTGAGACTTCAGCCGCAATAAGTCTTGCCGCTTTAAACCTCGGCCGAGTTGTCACAGACATGACTCTTTGGGCAACTGAAGAGCTACATATGATCAGGGTATCTGATGGATATATTTCAACTAGTTCAATTATGCCACAAAAGCGAAATCCAATAGCTCTCGAGCATCTTCGGTCGAACCTTTCCCTAACAAAGGGATTGGCTGATAGTATTCAGCTAGGATTCCTAAAATCTCCTTATGGAGATATCTCTGATTATGAGGATGCTGAAGAACCAATGGCGCAATCAATGAAACAGCTAAGAATGAACTACCACTTGTTCAGTGCAGTATTGGCAACTCTTGAAGTTGATGCATCAACATTGAGCACTCGAGCATATGAAAGTTTTTCTGTGGTGACTGAGATGGCAGATGAATTGTATCGACGATATCGAATACCTTTTAGGAAAGCTCATCACATCGTAGCATCTCTAGTCAAAGAGGCCGAGACAAAGAAAATTAATTTGAAACAAATAGATGAGAAACTCTTTTCTAGTGTATATGAGCGTACTATGGGCCTCTCATTTACTGGCGATTTTTCGAGCATTAGAGAGAGTTTGGATCCAAAACGTTTCATCGAGAAACGAGGAGTAGAGGGAGGAACTTCCTCAATGGCAATGAATAGTATGATAGAAAAAAACGAGAATTCATTGTTGGAAATACAAAAATGGTACGATGATCTTACTTCACGACTATTACAAGCCAATATGAATAGGAAGGAATTAGTACGTGAAATACTTGCAACCTGAGCATCATGTTGGAGATTACTTTCATCATCGACCAAACTTTAATATATTGCTTCTATAAAAGTGTTTATCCATGATAACATTAATTCTACTTCCCCGAGGATATTGAATTCCAAATTCATATTTTTTCTTTGCAAGTATTAAGCCCCTTGAGGATAGTTAATTGTCTCTTGTGGTAAATTTCTTTGCTTCCTGAGACTTGCCTCATTGGGGATAACACATCAGAATGCACCTATGAGTGAAGTCCCGATGGTCGATATAGTGGTCTCAACGTTTCTTTCCTTGCTAGCCATTGACAGCCCAAGCGGGAAGGAAGACGCAATACGGCAATTCGTGGTTGCTCAGCTTGCCAAGGAGAATATCCCCTTCATCCAGGATGCATTCGGCAACGTGTATGCATGGGTGAATTGCAGCGAGAAACCCCCGATTAGCTTTTCCTGCCATCTCGACACCGTGGACCTTGCCGTAGGGGTGAAACCGCTGTTTGAAGATGGTTTGATCAAAACCGACCATACCACCGCCTTGGGAGCCGACGACAAGCTGGGGGTGGCCATGGCCTTGACCCTCATGCAAAAGCGACACGAATTGGGACCGTTCGGCCTGCTGTTCACCGTCCAGGAAGAAGTCGGGTTGCAAGGTGCCAAACACCTCGGTCCGGAAATCCTCTCCCAGCTTGCATGTGTATTCGTGCTGGATACCGGAAAACCGGTAGGAACGATGATCATCAGAGCCCCTTGGAAGCTTGCAGTCACCATAGCATTCCATGGAAAGGCTGCACATGCAGGAATCGCCCCTGAAGAGGGATTGAGTGCCATATCCTTGGCAAGCAAAGCCATCAATTCCATGCAGTTGCTCAGGATCGACGACCAGACGACCGCCAACATCGGATCGTTGCATGCCCAAGGAAGTACCAACGTGGTATGTGACTATGCCGAACTGCACATGGAGATCCGAAGTTTGGAGAAACAGCGCGCATTCGCGCATCTTGAGCACGTACGCTCTTGTTGCAACCTTGCCTGTTCTGAAACCGGTGGGACCTTCGACGTATCTGAGACGCTCTCTTACGCCGGGTATCAGGTTGATGTTTCAAAAGCACGACAGCTGTTGAGAAAAGCCTGCAACCAAAGTGGCCTGGTCTGTACGGAAATTTCCACTGGTGGGGGAAGTGATGCAAACATCCTCCGGGAACAAGGCATTGACGCCGTCCTGCTGGGAATAGGATATGAAGGAGGGCATGGCGTGCATGAACAAGTGGGCTTGGAGGAGATCAAGAAGTTGGCCATACTGGTACACCATTTGGCAGAAGTGGGAGCATGCAGCAGGAATCAGTGATGAAACCACAAACGAAGCTCATTTTGGATTTGGATACCGGCATCGATGACTCGATCGCCTTGGTCTGTGCCGCCCTGCAGACGGATATGCACCTGTTGGGAGTAACCGGAACCTACGGGAATGTGACCACTGAAGAAGGGGTAAGAAATACCTTGGATGTCCTTTCCTTGGTGGGACGGGATGACGTGCCGGTGTATGCCGGTTGCACTCATGCCTTTGAGGAGGATGCCTATCTGCCCGAAGCAGTCAGTCGACGCATCCATGGCGCAAACGGCGTGGGGCAGGTAGTCCTGCCTCGTGCAATGCGCGAAGCAGAATCGGAGCACGCTGTTGATTTCCTCATCCGCTCCATGGTGCAGTACGGCTCTTCCTTGACTCTGGTCACCACCGGACCCTGTACCAATCTAGCCACCGCGATCAGGACCGAGCCCTCACTCCGGTCCTGGAAGGGCAGGGTGGTGATGATGGGAGGCGCTCTCACCGTCCGGGGCAACGTGACACATTTTGCGGAAGCGAACATCATCAAGGACCCGGAGGCTGCAAAGTTGGTCCTCGAAAGCGGATTGGATGTGACCATGGTAGGACTGGACGTGACGATGCGCTCCCGTCTGACGATGGATGACGTGAGGCGGTGGCGAAGCAACGGCACCGCATACGGGCCCTATCTTGCCGATATGCTTGCCTATTACATTGCCAATACGCTGGGAAGTGAGGAAACCTACATCCACGACCCTAGTGCACTGGCATGTGCCCTGCATCCCGAATACTTTACGATGCTTGCGCTCTTCCTGACGGTGGAGACTGAAGGTGTGGACCGGGGAAGAACCCTCGTTGACCACAGGAAAATCCGGGAAACAGATCCCCTGTCCAAAGTATGCATCGATGTTGATGCCCCCAAGGTTGAATCTTGGCTCGGTTCCCTCATGTAGCATCCAATCGACATGCTCCTACTCCTTTCTGTGTGATGGTGTATTGCATCGCTGGATGGCTTGGACCATAAACTTCAAAAATCTTTGCAAATGTACTTGTCTCTTTGCATGCTCTTTCGTATTGTTACCCATGTAAATTAATAAAGACTTATTAGTTAAGGATGCAACTAAATGGAAGACAGTACATTGAAGGAGCAATTGATCCATGCATTGCTGCGATTCAAGAAATTGGGGATGACCTTTCCCGCCGATTATCATGTGAATGTCGGAGAGTTCTTTGTGATGAAGAACTTGGAGAAAGGGCATCTATGCCCAGAGGGTCCGATGAATGTTTCGGATATCCATCACAACCTGCATGTGACCAAGCCGGCCATCTCCCAGATGCTGAATTCCTTGGAGAAAAAAGGGTATGTAAGCCGGGCGATCGACCCGACCGATCGGCGTAGGATTTCCGTCACCTTGACGGAGGAAGGAAGCAAGGTGCTGAAAGCAGTCAAACAGTATATGGACCAAACGCTTGAGATGACCATTACCCGGTTTGGTGAGGATAATGTCCGTGAGCTTATTTCCTTGTTCACCTTGCTTGTGGATATTTCAGAGGATGTGCAGGCACAAGCCATGTCTGCATACAGGAAGGGAGAAAACCTAATTGACTAAATTGGCAAACTATCTGAAGCCATTTTCCGTTGGATTGATCATGGCGGTCATTTTGTTGGCGGCCCAGGTGGTAAGCAACCTGAGTCTGCCCAATTACATGTCGGACATCGTGAATGTCGGCATCCAGCAGAACGGAGTCACCCATGCAGCTCCGCCGGCCATCAGTGAGAAGGGCATGGCGCTGATGACCACGTTCATGGATGCATCGGAGAAACAAGCATTCACTCAAAATTATGCGCTGAAAGCGGTGACTGATCTGAATGAGAAAGGTGTCAGCTACCAGAGCCTGTATCCAAAGGCTGGTGGTTCCCTCTATATACGACAGGCTGTGGATGCACAGACCCAGCAGACGCTTGACCAAGCATTCGGGACTGCGGCCATGACCATGGTGACCTTGCTGCAGGACATGGCTTCCAAGAGCGGGAGCACCGCCAATGCATCGGCCATGGGTATGCAGCAGATGGACAGCTCAGCACTCTACCAAGTGGCACAGATGATCGGTTCCGTACCGCCTTCAGTCATTTCCGATGCCCATGCAAAGGCACTGGAAAAAGATTCTTCCTTTTTGAAACAGAGCGGTATTGTCCTTTCCAAGGTCTTTTTAGGGGAACTGGGAGTCGACATGACCCACCTGCAGACTTCATATATCCTCAGGATCGGAATGATCATGCTCATCGTCACCCTGCTCGGTGGTGTGGCAACCATCCTGGTGAGCTTCTTATCCTCCCGAATAGCAAGTGCGGTGGCGAGGGACCTGCGCAAGGATGTCTTTGCACGGATTGAAACTTTCACCAATGCCGAGTTCGACCAATTCTCCACCGCTTCCTTGATAACCCGCTGTACGAATGACGTCATGCAGATCCAACGATTCCTCACCATGGGCATCAGGATGATCGCCTACGCACCCATCATGGGATTGGGCAGTGTATTGATGGCTATCGACAAATCCGTGTCGATGAGCTGGATCATCGCCGTAGCCTGTCTGGTACTCATCGGCCTGATCATGGTGCTGATGTCGGTCGTCATGCCCAAGTTCAAGGTCATCCAGAATCTGGTCGACCGCTTGAACCTGGTTTCCCGAGAGAATCTGAGCGGACTGATGGTCATCCGGGCATTCGGTACCCAGGAATATGAGAAGCAGCGGTTTGCCCGTGCCAATGATGATCTGACCGAAACCAACTTGTTTGTGAATCGGATCATGTCGTTGATGATGCCGTTGATGACCCTGATCATGAACGGGGTCACCTTGACCATCGTCTGGGTCGGTGCCCATCAGATCGCCGAATCGGCGTTGCAGGTCGGGGACATGATGGCCTTCATGCAATATGCCATGCAGATCATCCTCGCCTTCCTGATGCTTTCCTTCATGTTCGTCATGGTACCTCGTGCGATGGTCTCCGCAAATCGTATCGCTGAAGTTCTGGAGACCGGCATTTCCATCAAGGATCCCGCGCAGGCCAAGCCGTTCAACGAGGATCGGAAGGGATATGTGGAATTCAATCATGTGAATTTCCGCTACCACAATGCAGAGGAAGATGCCCTGAGTGATATCACCTTTACAGCAAAACCGGGTGAGATGACGGCGATCATCGGCTCGACCGGGTCGGGAAAATCCACGATCGCCAATATGATCCTCCGTTTCTATGACGTCAGTGCCGGAGAAATTCTGGTCGACGGGGTGGATGTCCGGCAGGTACGGCAGCATGATCTGCGAGAGAAAATCGGGTACATCCCACAGAAGGGGATGCTCTTCTCCGGGACCATCGCCTCAAATCTGCGCTATGGAAAACAAGATGCCACAGACGAAGAGATCGAACAGGCCGCACATGTGGCGCAGGCCATGGAATTCATCGACGAGAAACCCGATCGATTCAATACGGCAATCTCCCAGGGGGGCGTGAATGTATCGGGAGGACAGAAACAACGTCTGGCGATCGCCCGTGCATTGATCAAGAAGCCGGAGATTTTTGTATTCGACGACAGCTTCTCCGCCTTGGATTACAAGACGGATGTAGCGTTGAGAAAAGCTTTGAAGGGATCCACCGGAGCGAGCACACTGATAGTCATCGCCCAGCGGGTAAGTACGATCAAACAAGCCCAACAGATCATTGTGCTGGACAAGGGAAGAATCGTCGGCAAGGGAACGCACGAACAACTGTTGAAGACCTGTGAACCCTATTATGAGATTGCGTCTTCGCAACTTTCTCAGGAGGAACTGGCATGAGCCAAGAACATACTACACCGAAAAGCACGCCGCAGCGGGGACCTATGGGCCCTCGGGGTGGCCATGGGATGATGATGCCGGGGGAGAAGGCCAAAGATTTCTCCGGCTCCATGGCAAAATTGATTGCCTATCTGGGAGTCTATAAATGGGCCATCCTCTTTGTATGGGTATTGGCCATCGTCTCCACAATTTTTACCATCTTGGGACCGAAACTGCTGGGAAAGGCAACTGATGAGCTGTTTTCCGGCATTATGGCCAAGTTGGCCGGAAGCGGAGCGGTGAACTTTGGCAAGATTGGAGAGATCATCGTTTGGTTGATCGGCCTGTATGCCGTCAGCGCGTTGTTTTCCTATTTGCAGGGGTATGTGATGGCTGGTGTATCCGCCAAACTTACGTTCCGCTTGCGCAAGGATATCAGCGAGAAGATGCATGTGCTCCCGTTCTCCTACTATGACAAGACCACCCATGGTGAGGTTCTGAGCAGGATCACCAACGATGTCGATACGATCAACCAGACGCTGAACCAGAGCATGACTCAGATTATCACTTCAGTGACGACCCTACTCGGTATCGTGGTGATGATGCTTACCATCAGCTGGCAGTTGACCTTGGTCGCTTTGTGCATCCTTCCGGTCTCCCTGCTGGTGGTCATGCTGATCATCAAGAAATCCCAAACGCATTTCAAGAATCAGCAGAACTATCTGGGAAACGTCAACGGACATGTGGAGGAAATGCTTTCCAGCCATGTGGTCGTCAAATCATTCAACGGGGAACAGAAGTCGTTGGAAACCTTCAACACGATGAATGACAATCTGTACAAGTCGGCTTGGAAGGCCAACTTCCTTTCCGGTCTGATGATGCCCATCATCACCTTCATCGGCAACTTCGCCTATGTGGCGATCTGTATCTTCGGCGGGTATCTGGCGGTCAAGGGACGGATGACCGTTGGGGGAATCCAGGCGTTCATCCAGTATGTCAGGACCTTCACCCAGCCCATCACCCAGATTGCCAACATCTCCAATGTGCTGCAGCTCACCGCAGCCGCCACCGAGCGGGTGTTCGAGTTCCTCGGAGAAGAAGAGGAAGTTGCCGACGCTCCTGACGCATTGACGGTTCAGCAGGACGACCATGGTTCTTTGCCGACCGATGTACAGGTGGAAGGCACCGTACAGTTCAACGATGTCTCCTTTGGCTATGAAAAGGAGAAGATCGTCATCCACGATTTCAACGCAACGGTAAAACCGGGGCAGAAGATCGCCATCGTCGGTCCTACCGGAGCTGGGAAGACGACCATCGTCAAGCTGTTGATGCGGTTCTATGACGTGAATCAGGGATCGATCACGATCGACGGGAATTCCATACAGGTGTTCAAGCGTGATGCGCTGCGTTCACTGTTCGGCATGGTGCTTCAGGATACCTGGTTGTTCAACGGGACGATCGCCGACAACATCAGGTACGGGAAACTGGATGCCACCGAGGAGCAAGTCATTCGGGCGGCCCAAACAGCCCAAGTGGACCATTTCGTACGTACGCTGCCCGAGGGGTACCATATGATCCTCAACGAGGAGGCGAACAACATTTCCCAGGGACAGAAGCAGCTGCTCACCATCGCCAGGGCCATCTTGGCCGATCCTGAGATTCTGATTCTTGACGAGGCGACCAGCAGTGTCGATACCCGTACGGAAATCCTGATCCAGAAGGCTATGGATAACCTGATGAAGGGGAGGACGAGCTTCGTCATCGCCCACCGGTTGTCCACCATCCGTAATGCAGATTTGATTCTGGTGATGCAGGACGGTGATATTGTCGAGCAAGGTACGCATGATGTGTTGATCAAGCGCAATGGTGCGTATGCCGCATTGTACAACAGCCAGTTCGAAGCAGCCGTCTGATCATACTCTGCTTGGCAAGGTCTTCTGAAAACGCTTTGCCAAGCAGGCCTTGCTGCCATTTTTTCTGGTGGTTGCCTACAGTTCAGTGTATCATCTTCTCTTGAGGAGCCGCGCTCTGTATGGAAGCAACCAAGGAAACTCCAGCCTTTTTGGAACTCAGGGAGGTCAGTAAGACCTATATGCCGACGAAAACCCAACGCATACAAGCGGTGGAACGGGTATCGTTTCGTGTGGGAAGGGGGGAGTTTGTTACGCTCATCGGACCCTCGGGGTGTGGCAAGAGCACGACGCTCAGGATGATCGCGGGGTTTCTCAAACCTACCAGTGGGGATATTCTTCTGGATGGAGTTTCCATTACGTCCTTGGGTCCCGACCAACGGAACATCCCCATGGTGTTTCAGAATTATGCGTTGTTTCCGCACCTCAATGTATTTGAGAATATTGCCTATGGGCTGAAAGCCCGGAATCTTAGCGCAGATGCCATTGCCCATGATGTGGCGATGATGTGCCAGATGCTGAATCTGGTAGGAATCGAAACCCGATTCCCTGATGAATTATCCGATGGACAGCAACAGCGTGTCTCCCTTGCCCGAGCGCTTGTGTTGAAACCCAAGATCCTTCTGTTCGATGAACCCTTATCCAACCTTGATGCCCGACTTCGGATCCAAACACGTGCAGAGATCAAACGGATGCAGCAAATTCTGAAAATCACCGTCTTGTATGTGACCCATGACCAAATGGAAGCGTTGAGTATCCCGGACCGAGTATTGGTCATGCACAAAGGCCGCGTCGTTCAGCAAGGCAGGCCCAGGGAAATCTACAACGATCCCAAAACTCCCTTCGTCGCCGATTTCATCGGGAATGCAAACTTCTATGATGCATACGTGGTGTCGGTTCAAGCTGACTTCGTCCAGGTTTCCCTGCATGACAGGGAATTCAATATTCCGCTCAGCCATTGTGATCACCTGCCCACCAAGGATGAGATCGTATTACTCTCCATCCATCCCATCACCATCACGTTGGGTGATGCTGTTGCGCAGTTGGCGGAAAATCAGTATCGAGCTACCGTTGAGCAGTGCCTGTTCAATGGCCAATCCTTTGAATACACTACTACCTTCGGAGATACCACCATCAGGGTATTGCATCCCAATCTGCAAGGCAGTGCCTTGGAATATGCAGTGGGGGAATCGGTGGTGCTGACCTTTCATCCTCAGACCTTTCATATCTATTCAATCAAGGGGTAGGGATATGCAACGGACGTACAAACAGGTGCCGATGCTCGATGTGCTGGTGGCAGTTGGTGAACACTTTCTGCTGATTCTCCTGTTGCGTATCATTGTCGATCCATTGGTTACCCTCTGTTTCGCCCTTGTGTATGTCACCCTTCGGTATACCTACACGAAACATGGCTTGGTGCTGGATATGGTGATTTTGCTGCTCGGCCCCCTGTCTCTGGCCTTGTTTTCTTCCTTGCCTTTTTTCCCCACCGTTGTCCTGCTGTATCTTGGTGCTTCTCTGGCATACCTTCTGCGTTACCGCCATGCTTTGGCCCGTATGCTTCACCTGTTCCCCCAAAAGGAATCCTCGCTTACCAAGGAAGCCCACCAGATGATGCTAGCTACCCTTGCCCACGAGATCCGTACCCCTCTGACGATCATGCAGACCACTGAGAATGTTTTGATGCAGCAAATACCGGGTCCCTTGAATCCTCGACAGAAGAAGTTCATGGAATCCATCTACATCAATACCCAACGGCTGATCACCTTCTCCGAAAATATGCTGACTCTGCTCAAGCTTGAACGGGATTGGAAACCGGACCTTTCTACCACAATCGATTTGAAGAACGTAATCAGACAAGTGTCCCAAAGCATGGAACCGATGTTGGAGAGCAAAGGTCAGCATATCAAAGTCAGCTTTCCCTCATTGCTCTCCCACCCGAAAGCCGATGAAGCGTGGATTCGCCAGGTATTGATCAACTTGGTGCACAATGCATCGAAGCATACCGACGAACACGGGTTCATCCTCATTTCCGTTACGCAGGATGAATCGCAGGTTGTGGTAACCGTTACGGACAACGGGCATGGGTTGTTGGGAGGTCAGAGAGAGACACTGTTCAAAGAGTTCTATCAGGAAAATCAGGATTTGAAAGAATATCAGGATGGATTTGGTCTGGGACTGGCGATAGTTCGCATGATCATCGAACGGCATCATGGACAAGTCTATATCACCAGCTCAAAACAGTTGGGCACCATGGTCTCGTTCAATTTGCCAGCAAAGGAGATGCAATGAAGCGAAGGATTTTGATTGTTGACGACGAACCTGACATTCTGGATGTGCTGGCGTTTGTACTGGAGGATGCCGGGTATGAAACCATGACTGTAGCACGAGGGGATGAGGTGTTGCCCTTGGTGAACCATTGGGTGCCTGATCTGGTCATTCTGGATATCGGCCTGCCTGGATTGAGTGGATTGGAAGTTTGTCCTGCATTGGTTGATTTGGATATCCCGGTTTTGGTTCTGAGTTCGCATGACCGTGACGACCAAATCGTGGAAGGATTGGAAGTCGGGGCTGAGGACTACGTATCAAAACCCTTCAACTTAAAGGAACTGTTGCTTCGCATCGAGAAAATCATCAGACGGACTAAAACGGCGGAACCTTCCTTGCCGACAATCACCATTGGGGATCTGCAGGTTGATCTGCGTACCCATATGGTTCGGGTGGAAGGGGAAGCCGTGAATCTGACCCCCACCGAATACAAGATTGTGGAGGTATTGGCCAAACATGCGCATACTCCGGTTTCAAGCGGGTTCCTACTCAAGGAAATCTGGAATTCCGAAGATTGGTTGCAAGGTCCGGAGATGGTGAAGGTGAATATCAGCAGGGTTCGCAAGAAATTGGAAAAAGATCCAGCCAATCCTCGTTATCTGCTCAATCGTTGGGGGTATGGGTACCTATTGACGGATGCAATGCTCGACGGCATCTGAGATTGTTACGGATTTGTAACTTGCGTGGTCAAGGATCCGGACACAGACTGAAAAGGACGATGGGGGGGATGGACCGCCCTGTCAATTCTCACCGTTCTGAAAAAGGGAGGAACGTTATGAACAAACTGCAAAAAGTTGTGTCTGTGCTGGTCTTGATCGCTTTGTGTGCACTGCCCTTGTCTGCTGCCGGCGTCCAAGAACAAACCAAAACAGGTGGTACACTGAATGTGTATTCCATCATGCCGGAAAAGTATGCTACCAAGATATTCGAGGAGTTCACCAAGGATACCGGTATCACGGTGAATTTTGTTCGGCTTTCTTCTGGTGAAGCACTTGCCAGAATCATCGCAGAGAAAGCCAATCCCCAGGTGGATGCCCTGTGGGGTGGTCCGGCTGATACCTATGAAGCAGGCGTCTTGGAGGGGGTGTTTGACACCTATGTACCAGCAGAGGCCGACAAGATTCCCGCACAATTCAAATCTGCGAATGGCTACTGGACCGGTATCGGGGTCATCCCTCTTACATTCATGAGTAATGCAGCCTTCCTCAAGGAGAAAGGACTGAAAGCACCGACCAGTTGGTATGATCTGCTGGATCCTGCTTATCGGAACAGCCTGCAGATGGCCGATGCCCGTACCAGCGGGACGGCAACCGAACGCATCTACTCGTTGGTGAAGGTGATGGGAGAGGACGAGGCGTTTGCCTACCAGAAGAAACTGCATCAGAACATCCAGCTTTACACCAAAGGCGGAGCCGGTGGAGCCATGCCGGTGGCAACCGGTCAGGCTGGGGCTGGTATTTTCTACATCGTCGATGCCTTGGATATCCAGCAACAAGGATATGATTTGGTCATCTCCTATCCGAAGGAAGGCGTAACCTATGGTGTCGAAGCTTCGGGCATTATCAAGGGAGCAAAGAATCTGCAATCAGCGAAGGCCTTGATGGATTGGGCATCTTCAAAGAGATTGGGCGAGGTCATGGTTGCGAACTTGATCAACTACATTCCTACCCGCCCGGATGTAACCGTAACCAATCCGGCTTTGGATATGTCGCAGGTGAAGTTGCTTGAGGCTGATATTGCTTGGAAGGGTGAAAACAGGACCCGGCTCGTCGAGCGTTGGGTTGCGGATGTCATCCAGCAGTAACAAAGGTGGAAAGAGGGGTTCGCCATCGGCGATCCCCTCCCGTTCCCCGGTATAAAGGAACAAGTCATGTCTGATTCCAATGGGTACCGTCACAAACGAGCATCAATGATGAAAACCGATCCGGCTTTGTTTTCCGCCTTGGTCGCTGTATGGCTTTCATTCGCCGTATTCATCTTCCTGCCGTTGTTGCGTCTTTTGGCAACCACATTCGTAGTGGACGGTGCCGTTTCGTTTTCCAATATGCGCAAGGTATTCTCCACCGGCTACAATGTGAAGGCATTGTACGGTAGTTTGGTCCTTGCCACTTCGGTCAGTATTTCAGGGACGTTTCTTGGGTATCTGTTTGCCTTGGCGGTAACCCGTACCTCGCTTCCCAAGCCCTTGAAGGCGTTGGTAAGTGCAATCACCATTCTGCCTTTGATTTCTCCTCCGTTTACCAGCAGCATCTCCCTGACCTTGGCCCTCGGTCCGAACGGCATGTTGCTTAAAGCCTTGGGCATCGGGGATTTCTCCATCTATGGTTTTCTCGGAACATGGATTTCCGAAACCTTGACCTATTTTCCCGTGGCATTCATGGTGATCACCGCCATTCTCAATACCATGAGTGCGACCTTGGACGATGCCGCCCTTTCCTTGGGCGCTTCCCGTTGGCGGATGTTCGGCACCATCACCATCCCGCTTTCCCTTCCTGGTATCGGCAATTCCATTTTATTGCTCTTTGGCGCCAGCCTCGCGGACTTCGCCACTCCCTTGATCCTGGGTGGGCACTCGTTTCCCGTCCTGCCCACTGAGGCATATTTGTTGATCACCGGGATGTTCGACTTGAAGGGAGGTGCCACCCTTTCCTTCCTGTTGCTGGTTCCGGCTTTGGTTGTGTTTGTTTTGCAACGACTGCTCTTGGGCAAGAAAAGTTTTGTTTCGGTCACCGGTAAAAACGGGGCACGTACCGAGTTCGCCAAACTTCCCCACACACTGAATATTATTTTGGTCGTGGTGTGCTCGTTCGTCGTGGTGTTCATTCTCTATCTGTACGCAATTATTCTCTGGGGTTCCTTTGTGAAGGTCTGGAGTGTCAATAATTCATTTACCTTTGAACATTATGCATATGTTTTCAAACATGGACGGAAAGCCATTTCCGATACTCTCTTGATCGCCCTGCTCTCCACGGTGATAGGGTCGTTACTTGCGGTCGTTATTGGGTATATGACCCAACGCAAACAGTTCTTTGGAAAACGGTTCCTTGAATTCAGCAGCATGCTCAACTATGCGCTTCCCGGGACGGTGGTTGGTATCGCCTATATCATCGCCTTCAATCAGAAGCCTATTTTGTTGACCGGAACATTGTCCATCTTGGTAGCCGCTTATGTGTTCAGATACTATGCAACCGGGATTCGTTCGGTCATTGCTTCCTTGCAACAGATAGATCCGGCACTCGAGGAGGCTTCTTTGAGTCTGGGAGCTGGATCGGTCTATACCTTTACCCATGTGACGATTCCGTTGATCATCCCCGCCGTTCTGGCTGGTATGCGGTATTTGTTCATCCATTGCATGACGGCCATCAGTGCAACCATTTTCTTGGTTTCCGTGCATTGGACGTTGTTGACGACCAGAATCCTGGAAAGCATGACCGAACTGCAGTTCTCCCAGGCATCGGCGTTCTCCATCGTCTTGATTGTCATCGTCTTTCTGGCGGATGCCTTGATGCTTTTCCTGCTTCGGCTCTCCACCTCCAAATTCCATAGACCCCAGGAGATTTCCTATGAAAAAATCGGCGCTTGAACTTCGTGATGTAACCAAGGTATTTCAGAAAGGACGGGAAAACGTGCGGGCAGTGGATACGGTGAATCTTATTGTCGAGGAAGGGGAGTTGGTGACCTTTCTCGGGCCTTCAGGTTGTGGAAAGACGACGACCCTGCGTATGGTTGCCGGATTCGAACTTCCCAGTTCAGGTTCCATCACTGTCAAAGGTCAGGATATAACCAATACTCCGGTGAACAAGCGGGAGATAGGGTTTGTATTTCAGAATTATGCTTTGTTTCCCCATATGAGCGTATACAACAATGTGGCGTATGGCTTGAAAGCCCGAGGAGAGAAGGAGAGCGAAATCCGGCCGAAGGTTATTTCAGCACTGCAGTTGGTCGGATTGGAGAATACCGAAAACCGATACCCCAGCCAACTTTCCGGTGGTGAGCAGCAGCGGGTCGCTTTGGCTCGGGTTATCGTCATGGAACCAACGTTGTTATTGATGGACGAACCGCTCTCCAACCTTGATGCAAAGCTTCGGCTGCATATGCGCACGGAGATTCGTAAGCTGCAGAAGAAACTGGGTATCACCTGCCTGTATGTAACCCATGACCAAAGTGAGGCACTGACGATGGCTGACCGGATTGTAGTCATGAACAAGGGCAAGGTTGAGCAGATCGGGACTCCTTTTGAGATTTACAGTAATCCGCAGTCGCTCTTTGTAGCCGACTTCATCGGACAGGCGAACATCATTTCCCTCGAGGTAGCAACTATCGGGGAAGATACGCTGACTTCGTTGATTCCCGGAGGTGGTTCGTATACTGCCCGTGCATTGCATCCCGATACGTACCAAGATGGGGCCGAATTATACCAAGTCGGGAAATCGGCTTCCTTGATCATCCGCCCGGAGAGCATTCTGGTGGAAGATCCAAATACGGAAGCGGGACGATTTCCTGCTGAGGTACAGTCCTCGATATTCGTCGGAAGCCATATCGAGTATGAGCTGTTGCTGCAGAACAAAGTAATGGTAAAAGCCTCAGTACCCTTTGCTACCGGGATGCAGATTTTTGCAGAAGGAGCCTCTGTTTCTCTCTGCTTTGATCCATCCAATGCAGCGTTTCTTCCCTCTTGAAGCGTAGGCTTGAACGTTCTTCATCCTCTTATCCTTGATTATCTTCGGGTAATCGTATGTATAGGCATGCGGTTACCCGTTTCTTTGTTCGTGCCATGGGAATGTAAAACGAAAGTAGGCATCGGTTTCATGATGGTTTCCCGTTGTCTGTTCTTTGAGCCTATGTTTTTACGAATATCCTGATTCTCGGTCACTTCTAGAGGAAAAGCGATAGAAGACATTCGTTGCTTGTATGGTTTCTGGCTTGCTTTATACTCTATAAAGACAAAAAAAGAAAAGTTTACTCCGTGAAAAAGAAAAATGATGACAAACCATTCATTTCTTACTACACTGAAAGAGGCCAAGTTGTATTGGCAAGGAGTGACGATGAATCCGGCAGCCAGAAAAAAACAAATTTTAAGTGTACTTGAGCGAGACGGATCCGTCCATGTACCCGATCTTGCAATGGCTTTACAGGTTTCCCGGGTTACCATCAGAAACGATCTGGATGAAATGGCGACAAAAGGTTTGCTCGTACGTACCCATGGGGGTGCGATCACCGCCGAGAAGCAAGGTAGTTCGCGTTTTATCAGCCAGACCCTCCATGAATTCACGGACCAGAAAAAAGCCATCGCGCAACTTGCTGCAACCTTGGTGAAGCCAGGCCAGTCAATCATCATCGACAACGGAAGTACCACGCTCCACATCGCCCCGTTCATTGCAGATTTGGCAATCACCGTATCGACCAGTTCGCTTTTGGTGATGCAAGAGCTCATGCATGCGGAAAAAGTGGACCTGCTGATGGCAGGAGGCATCCTCAGAAGGCCTTCCATGGGTTTGATGGGTAATTATGCCAAAGAATTCTATCGACAGATCCATGCCGATTGGTGCTTTCTGGGAGCTTCGGGCTACAGTTCGAAACACGGGGTGTTTTGTACCAACCTTATTGAAGCAGATACAAAACAAACCATGATCCAAAGCGCATCGAAAGTTTGCCTATTGGTTGACAGCTCCAAGATGGAGCATCTTTCCTTGGCGAAAGTATGCGACTGGTCGTCCATTCATTACCTGATCACCGATGCCATTACCGACGACGTCCGGGCAGCAATTGAGAGTCACGGGGTGAAAATCCTTACGGTGGATGAGCATGTCTGAATTGGTCATGTCTCTGGTAGGATTCCGGTCCGTTGAGGAGGTGGCTGCGTACGCAAGGAAGTTCCCTTCCATGCAGTTTGAACTCTCCTACAAAATGGATAGTCAGTTTCTTGCAGCGGTAGCTCCGTATTTGGCTGGACGAGTGGCTTCCGTGCACGCTTGCTGTCCATCACTGCCCATCTTCCCGAATTTCGGGAGTTATGATCGGCAGGTGTTGCAAGCAAGCTACGATGCAGTTGAGGAAAGCCTGAAGACAGCAAAAGCGTTTGGTGCCGATATCCTGGTATTGCATCCAGGCTATGTGTGCGATTGGTCCATCCCCAGGGAAAACGCCGAACGTTCGAAGTTGCTCAACGACCCGATATTCACCCCGTATATCCATATTGCAGATGGGGCGATCTGCAAGCCGGATTATCCGCGTACGTCTGTCTACCAACATCATGCCAAGCAGGCGTTTGAACAATTGATCCAGGTTGCAAAATTGGCCGATGCATACCAAGTACGCCTCGCTGTGGAAAATCTGAATCCGAGGGTTGGGTATTTGTTCCAGACACCCGAGGAGATGGTGCAGATCGCCCGTTTGTCACCATCGCTGCACCTTTGTTTGGATGTCGGCCATCTTTGGATATCCAGTTCTGTGTATGGATTTCCCTATTTTGATGCTTTGAAGGAAATAATGGAAACAGGGAAGGTGGTCAACTGTCACCTGCACAGCAACAGTACGCAAGTGGGGATTGGTCGGTATCGTGATGATCATCATAGTTTCGAGAAATATGGTTTCCCTGCAGAAGCCGTATTGCGCATCGTCACAGGAAGTGGTGCAAATCTTGTACTTGAAACAGTTGAGGAACCAGAGCTGAACACAAATTCATTGATGCGTTTTTCTGCTTCGCTTACGGTCTGAAGGAATACAACATGCACATACTGGAGCAACAGCTTGTCGGGAAACGGGGAATCGCAGAACTCTGTGAGGATGGAATCTTCTGCAACGAGCATTTTGCAGCGGTGGTTGATGGATGTACGAGCCGTCAAGGATTCGACGGCATCGACGAACCTGGTGGGGTCATAGCAAAACGCTGTATACTGGAGACCTTGTCCTTTCTGAGAGGCGATGAAACCTACGTGCAGGTATTCAGTGCACTCAATGCATCCATTTTCCGTTGGTATGCAATGCATGGATTGGAGCAGATGGCATCAGAGCATCCAAATCTGCGCTGCAGTGCGTATGCGGCAATTGTGAGCAGGCATCATCGTGAGGTATGGGTGCTTGGCGATTGCCAGGCCCGCTTTGAAGGGGTTTTGCTTACGCGGAGCAAGGCGATTGACACCCTGATGGAAGGCGTACGCTCCCTCTTGATCGAGCACGCACTGGCAACCGGATACACCAAAAGCATGCTGCTGGAGAATCCTGCAATCATCCAAGACAGGCTTAAGGCATTGATGCAGCTGCAACCGGTATTCCAGAATACCAAGAATAGGTACACCTATTCCTATTCTGTTCTCGATGGATTCTTTGATGCATACGCTGAAATACAAATCGGCAAGCTTCCCGACACCCCGGTTGAGGTTGCGCTTGCCAGTGATGGGTACCCGGTGTTGCATCCCACCCTGGAGCAGTGTGAAGCGACTTTGCACGCCCAGCTTGCCGAGGATCCCTTGATGGCGTTTTCCCATCGTGCAACAAAGCCGTTGATTCCGGGGAATCTTTCCTTTGACGATAGAAGCTTTTTGCGAATTCTTATCTAATTTTGCTCTATTAGCCAGATTTTATAATTGATACGTAAAAGAAAATAAAAAGAAAAATTTAACTTGCGTTTTTTTGCCTATGGCCCCTATACTAAAGCAAACGAAAATTCTTGGTCCCAAGAATCGTACAAACATAGGAGGATTAGGTATGAAGAAAACATTACTCGTAATGCTTTGTCTCATTCTGTCTTTTTTCCCGCTATTTGCACAGGGTGCATCAGAAGGAACAAAGAAAGTTGACAGTCTTACGGTCTGGAGTGGTGCCAGCGAGGATGAAGCAGAAGCTTTGGTGCAGAAGTTCAACACCTTGCATCCGGAAATCACGGTGAGCATCATCCGTGCAGGTTCCGGAGAACTGGTGAATCGCCTGTATTCGGAGCAGCCGAAGCCGGAAGGTGATATTTTGCTGATGCTTGCAAAGGAGAATATGGAACTTGCATATGACTACCTTGCTCCATACAAGACGGCAAACCATGACCAGATTGACGCTTCGGTGCGCGACACAGCGGATGTACCCCGTTTTTATGGCACCTCGATGCCTCTGCAGGCTTTCATGGTGAACACCAATTTGCTCAAGAGTTCGGAATATCCGAAGAGTTGGTCCGATCTTATCGATCCCCGCTTCAAGGGCGAGATCGTGCTTGCCAACCCGGCTTTGAGTGGATCCGCATATGCCCAGGTGTATATGATCTACAAGCTCTATGGGAATGACTTCTTGGCCAAATTGGCAAAGAATGCCGTTTTCACGGCAAGTTCTACTGCAGGTCCTGAGTCTGTAGCCCGCGGTGAGTATGCAGTGACGGTCACCGGAGAATCGAATATCGGTAAATACATCGGCGACGGGGCTCCCGTTACCTATGTGTATCCAGAGGAAGGCACCGGAGCACGTTTCGATGCGACGGCGATCATCGCCAACGGACCAAACCCGGAGGCCGCCAAGTTGTTCATGGATTTCATGACCAGTACCGATGCGTATGAAATCGTCAGAACCACCCGCAACCGCCGTGTCGTATCCACCCTGTTGCCCGGTCCTGCGAATCTGCCGTCTTTGTCGGAAATCAAATTGTTCCCCTATGATGATCTTGAAGCAAAGAACATCAAGGAAACGTTGGTCAACGATTTTTCCAGCATGATGTAACACAGCATCCTGCCTGGATGCAGCCATCCAGGCAGGATTGTCCTATGAGAAGGAGTATCTATCTACCATGAGTTTGAATCTGACATATAAGAATGTGAATAAAATCTTCGGGGAACAATCCAAAAACCCTGTACATGCGCTCAATGATGTTTCCTTTACGATTGAGCCGGGTGAGCTTTTTTGTCTTTTGGGGCCCTCCGGTTGTGGGAAGACCACCTTGTTGCGCTCTACCGCCGGATTGGAGTCCATTTCCAGTGGGCAGATTCTCTATGGTGACAAGGATATGACCTTGATTCCTCCGTTCAGGCGGAATATCGGAATGGTGTTCCAGAGCTTTGCACTCTATCCGCATATGAATATTTTTGAGAATGTGGCATATGGGCTGCGTGTGCGCAAGACTCCCGATGAGGAAGTGAGAAAGCGGGTAACCGAAGTCATGGAACTGGTTGGATTGACCGAAGAATTGAAACGCAATCCTTCACCGACCGGGCTCTCCGGCGGTCAGCAGCAACGGGTGGCCATCGCACGCGCACTGGTCTATGACCCGGATATCCTGTTGCTGGATGAACCGTTGGCCAATCTGGATGCAAAACTGCGCAGATACATGCGTGCAGAGATTCGAAGAATCCAGAAGGCGACTAACATTACCACCATTTTCGTCACCCATGACCAAGAGGAAGCGATGGCAATCGGGGATCGTTTGGCGGTCCTGCGCAAAGGTGTCGTTGAGCAGATTGGTTCTTCCAATGAACTGTATACCAAACCGAACAATGCTTTCGTCTCCAATTTCATTGGAAAAATGAATTTTTTCAATGCCCGGCTGACCGGTGAGCATCAGGCGACGATTGATACTACCTCGACGAGGGTGGATATCAAACCGCAGAATGTCCGCTTGCCTTTGCAGACAACGATCAACCCAGGCCAGGCGGTGTTGGTGGGCGCCCGACCGGAACAGATTGAGATACAGGCACAGCATAGCCCGGGCTTGATCAAAGGTGAGGTGCAAATCATCCAACATCTGGGACAGTTCGTCCGCTATGAGGTGGTGATCGACCAGGCGATCAGCGATGTGCCTATGGAAATCGATATGCCTTACATGCTGGAGGGCGTCCGCGAGCATGATGCCGTTTTTGTTTCCGTGAAGGAAGGGTTGCCGTTCCTGTTCCTGCCGGAGGTCCGAAACTGATGGCTAGAAATACATTGCAAAGCGCACAGGAAAAGACGAAACTGAAGAAATTCCTGGAAAAGGATTTCACTCCCTACCTTGTATTTGCCATTCCCCTTTCCTTCATGGCCATTTTCCTTATTTATCCGATGGTCATCACGTTGGTACGCGCTTTCATGCCTGCCGGAAACAAACTGGTGGCAGGAAGCTTCTCCCTTCAGGGATTCACCAAATTCTTTGAGAGTCTGATGTATCAGAAGGCTCTGTTCAATTCCTTCATGGTGAGCATATCGGTGACCTTGTTGTGCATATTAATCGGGGTCCCCATGGGGTATTTCGTGGCAAGGGTGAAGATGCCGGGCAAGAACCTTATGCTGAGTCTGGGCATTCTTCCCATCATCATGCCGTCATTTGTCGGAGCCTTCACTTGGATCATCCTTTTGGGAAGACAGGGGGTGGTCCGCCATTTCCTAAACATTCTGTTTGCTCCCCTGGGCATTGAAGTCCCCACCATCTACGGGATGTTCGGCATGATCCTATGCATGACGTTGACATATTATCCTTTTGTATTCCAGCTTTCTTACGGAGCGTTCGCCTCGGCTAATTCCCTGTTGGAGGAAGCAGGCATGCTCATGGGAGCGAGCCGATGGTATATTTTCAGGACGATTACGTTTCCCTTGATTCTTCCCAGCCTGGGAGCAGGAGCCTTGCTCGTGTTCGTCCGATCGATCGGTAATTTTGGGATCCCCGCCATCATCGGTGGCGACAAGTACGTCCTGCCTACCTTGATCTACTTTCGGGTGAACGGATTCTGGGATCTCAACGGGGCCGCCTCGATAGCGGTCATCAACGTAGCGATCACCGCTTTGGTCCTGTATCTGCAGAAACGGGTGATAAACCGGCATGAGTATGAGACCATCTCGGCGACACACTCTGAAATCAAACAGCACGAAGGCACGTTGATCCGCGTTGTTGCCATTGTCTATTGCGTCATCATTCTCGTCGTATCCCTGTTGCCCCAGCTCACCATCATCATCATGTCGTTCTTTGAAAAGTGGGTGGGATTATTCCCGGAAGGTTTTACGCTCGCCAACTATATCCGTATTCCCCGGTATTCAAGCAACGAGATGTTCAATACCTTTTTCCTTTCGTTGTTGGCCACTTTGCTGGCGGCAATTCTCGGTAGCTTGATCGCCTATATCACCGAGCGGAAGAAACCGAAAGGAGCTGCCCTGTTGGATATGTCCATCATGGCTCCCTTCATTCTTCCGGGAACCGTTGTTTCAGTTGCCTTGCTCTCCGCATTCAGCGGCAGCAGTCTGATCAGACTGACCGGGACCTATACGATCATCGTCATCTCCTACATGATCAGGAGAACCCCGTACGTGTACCGTTCGGTGGCGGCAAGCCTGTCACAGCTGAATCCATCCTTGGAAGAGGCTTCCACGATTGCAGGGGCGAATTGGTTCTATACGTTCCGAAGGGTAAGTGTGCCCCTGATCATGCCGGCCATCATCAGTGGTTCCATCCTTACGCTTACCACGTTGCTGCAAGAGTTGAGCACTACCATCCTGTTGTATAGTTCCCGGACAAGAACGGTTCCCATCCAGATCTATGGCGCGGTCGCCGATGGAAAACTGGGAGAGGCGAGTGCCTTGTCGGTGATTCTTTTGGTTGTCGTTTTCGTCATCGTCTATCTGATGAATCACAAGCAAGGCAAATCCATCGCCTCCAGTTTCAAGATGGGTTGATGCCATACCGATGCCGGGAGCAATCCCGGCATCAGATGGATTGTCATATGGAAAAAATGCTCGAGTTTTACCGGTGTCATTTGAAGCAGCAGATTCTGCCTTTTTGGGAACAGGCTTTCGATGATACTTTTGCAGGTGTATTCACCTGTTTCTCCAATGATGGCAGCCGATTGGTTTCCACCGATAAATATACCTGGTCGCAAGCAAGGATGCTCTGGTGTCTTTCCTATTTGCTTTCCAGTCATGCGTGCAGCAAAGGGATCGAACAACCAAGGTTGGATGCCTTGGGGCGGCAGGCTCACCGATTGTATTCCTTCCTGCATGAGCATGTGTTCTTGCCCGGGGACCTGGAAGTCTGTGCTTTCGTGCTGGACAGGGAAGGAGTGCCCAAGGAACCTGTGCCGGGCCAAGGCCTCTATACCAGTTTTTATGCTGATTGTTTCGTAATCATGGCTTTCAGCCGGTATGCACATTTGGTTGGTGCTTCATCCATAGCCAAAGAGGCATTGGCGGTATATGAAAAATTGCTCCGGGTATTGGATGCCGGGGTGGTCCGTACCGAACCGTATGCCTTGCCTGAAGGGACGAAGGCACAGTCCGTGTACATGATTCTCTGCAATACCGCCCATGAGTTGGCTCTCTGTCTCGAAGGGTTTCATATGCAACAGGCGGCTGCGGTCCGGGCCCAGGCGACGGCATATGCCGCAAGAATCATGGATACATTCATCGATGTGCAATCAATGCAGCTGTGCGAACTTACGGGTGATGATGCAAAACAATCATCATTACTGATCCGTCATCGAAACCCCGGTCATGCATTGGAATGCATGTGGTTCTGTATGGATGTTCTTGATGATCGGTACATTGAGCGCATCGAAAAGACCATGAAAGCCATGCTTGCATTGGGATGGGATGACCAATACGGGGGTCTGTTTCGGTATGTGGACATGCAGGGGGGACAGGTGAAAGGTCTGAGCGATGGCAGCCCGTTCGCCGATCTTGTTGCCCGAACCTGGGATTACAAGCTGTGGTGGCCGCATGCCGAGGCACTGTACGCGTGTTTGCGGATGTATGTGAAGACCGGGGAGCTCACATTTCTGGATTGGCACCGGCGATTATCCGCATACACTTTTCCTACCTTCACGGCACCACAAGGGAAGGAATGGATTCAGATCAGACAACGAGATGGCCGGCCCGTGGATACGGTGGTGGCACTCCCGGTGAAGGACCCCTACCACATCTTCAGGATGCTCCTGTTGAGTATAGAGCTGTTGGATGCTCACAGAAAGGATGAGACAAATGATGTATGATACAATGACGGATATACAAAAGCAGGCACTGAATACCAGTATGTTCAAGGCCTATGATATTAGAACCAAAAGCGCAGCGTTGACCAAGGATCTTGCAGTCAGACTGATTCATGCAGTGGGATGGTATCTCTCCGAGGTTCTCAAGGTTGATGAGGTGGTGCTGGGAAGGGATGCCCGGTTGGGAGCCCCCGCACTGATGGAGACCGCGTTGGATCTTTTCACCCAGGCCGGGCTGCAGGTCATCGTCAACCCTTTGCAGATTTCCACCTGCCAGTTCTATTTCAGCTGTATGCAACACCCGAAAGCTGCCGGTATCATGTTTACCGCCAGCCATAATCCCGGCATGTACATCGGGATGAAGTTGATGGCGCCGGGTCTGCAGACCCTGGCGATGGGCAGCGGCCCTGATGGTGGAATCGCCTGCATCAGGGAAGCCTATTGTGAAGGGAAATCCTGCAATCTGCATACAAGCGAACGAAAGAAGGTGCTGGTGCGACGGTATTTGGACCAGTACATCGATTACTCGATCCAGTTGGCAAATGTGGAACCAAATACCCTTGACGGTGTTTCCCTGCTCACCGACTTTCTTTGTGGTGCGGCGGGAACGGAAGTGGTGGAGGCTTTGCAGTCGCTCGGGGCCAAGGTGAGGGTACGTAATCTGGTCCCTGATGGGAAGTTCCCTGCAGGGGATCCCAACCCTATTATTGATGAGAGCATCAGGCCGACATGGGATATAATGCGCTCAGAATCGTTCGATTTTGGGTTCTGTTACGATGGGGATGGAGACCGTATGGATGTCATGGATTCCCATGGATCCCAGTTGACGCCATCCTTCAATCTTTCGTTGCTCATCCCTGAGATCAAACGGTTCTTCAAGGAGGTGCATGCCGCTGGATTCTTTGGAAACGCACCATGGGAGCCGCATATGTATTATGATGTGAAGGCGAATCCGCTCTCAGTCGTCCAGCAGGCCTCGCGTGGAATCGGGGTTCATATCATCAGAAACGGCCATTCCTTCATAAAAGAAGCGTTGCGGCAAAATCTGGGCAATCAATATTTGGTGGCAAGTGAAGAGTCTGCACATTATTACATGAATTTTCCCCTTGACCTGAAGGACTACTCCAAAGGATTTGCCGCTACAGAAAATACTTTGTATTTCACCATATTGACAGCCAAAATGTGGTCCCAAAATCCACACTTGTATGAAGCTGCCATGCAAAAGCAACAGAGTATTTATCGCCAGCGAGAGTGGCCGTGTCACTTTTTCAACGATGAGCATCTACAACCGGTGGTCGACCGGGTCGAAGAGCTATTCAAAGCCCAGGGCCTGAAAGTGTTCAAAACCATGGAAGACGGCAACGATCTTGATGCCGTGTTGATGCGTAGCGGTCTCCCCGAGCGTATTGATGCGAATACAAACCTGTCAGGTGATTGGCTTCAGGTTGCAGAGCGGATCAGCAGAAGTGAGGAAGGAATGGCACGTTGGGAGGTTGCCTCCAGCAGTTCTGAGCGACTTGCCCAGGCAGTCAAGGATATCCATTCGGTCACTGACGGCTATGTGGAAGCGAAGCTTGCCGAGTATGAATGATTTGATCTGATACTCTGGCTTGGGATACCGGTTGACGAATGCGTTCCCATTCTGCATTCTATTAATAGGAGAGAGTCTTACATGAATACTAATCTTATTAAATGGATCATATTGGGTGTTGCAGCGGTGGTGGTTGTCTTAGTGGCGATGAATCTGGTTCCATCGAAGCAGGCAACGGCTTCATCAGAATCTCAAGCAGTCTATCGCAAGATTACAGCCGATGAGGCGAAGGCAATGATGGACGGCAGCAAGTCGGTGACCATCCTCGATGTCCGTACCCCGGCAGAGTTCGCCTCCGGCCATATTGAAAAGGCCATCAACATAGCCAACGAAACAATCGGGGGGCAAAGACCTGCCGGGCTTCCCGATTTGGATGCAACCATACTGGTCTACTGCAGAAGCGGGAACCGAAGCGCTCAGGCGGCAAACAAACTGGTGGCGATGGGATATACCAACATCTACGATTTCGGTGGGCTGAACACCTGGAAGTATGGGACGGTCCAATAAACCTGCTTTGTGGTCAGCGTTTGCGCAGTTTGAGGATCGCGCGATTCATTTGGGGTTTGATGGAGAACCGATAGGGCAGGGAATGTGACCAAGTCTCTGCATCCGGGAAGGCTTTGAATAAGGCATCGGGATCGGAGAAAATCCCCAGATCCTTGGTTACCGCCCTGTCCTGGATGTAGGTATGGTCCTCCTCCCAATTGATCGGAGGATTCCTGAAATGCAGGACGGCGATGCCGTACCCATAGAAACTACCCATGTAGTCGCTGTATTTTTCCTGCAGCTGCTCGAGGTAGGTGTAATCGATGATTACGCCTTCCAAAGAGAGCCAACGATGGTTGAACAGGACCTCGGGATGGCAATGCAGGAGCTGTGAAGGACACATCCGGTAGGAAAGACCATGCAGAAGCCCCTGGAAGAGGGATTTTTCAATCTTGGAAGCCCGCAATCGGCACGGGATGCCCACCGCGCGCAGCAGGGCCGTAACCAAAGTGGTCTTGGTCAGCGCATTGCCCATGCCGGCACTCAAAACTTCGGAAGCGGGAACACACGGATGCTCGGGTTGTCCATAGGCTATCCGATCCCTGACGAACGTGTAGATTACGTTGATCTTCTCGGAATCCGAAGTGAGCATCCTCCATTTCTGTGCGTTGACCAAGTTCTGGACCGGCTGGCTTTCATAATCCAGCAAGCTGGTAGGACGAAGATACTCCCGCTTCGTGGAAAGTTCTTCCGATTGCACAACACTTGGTTTTAATCGTGTCATTGAATATGACATATGTAATGAGTGGTACATGATTGAACTAGCGTAATACATTTTTCAGCACCATGCAATAATTCATCATGTTTTATGAATCAATGAAAAGAAAAAGAAATAATACTCAATTTGTTCAGAACTATGAAGTGATCAACATATGACATAGTTATTGAAAGATTTCATTTGTATTATTTACTCGGAAAAAGATATGCTATAAGTGAGAATCCCTCTTACCCTGCTCAGGTATCCAGATGCTTGTTCCCAACTTCGGAACCCAAATCTGAAAGGGCAAAGCCGAAGCCTGGGCAGAACGAACAAACGCCTCGGGATCGGCCCCATTGTTGGCGAACATATCAAAATGCATGGGGATGACCAAGCGGGCATGGGAAAGGGAGGCAAGTTGCAATGCTTGCTCAGGTTGCATATTGCCGATGATACCCAAATGCTTGCGCACCGCATCCGTGCCGTTGATCGGAAGCATCATGACGTCGATGGGAAGCCGGGGAGAGAGGGTGCGGACCAGATTTGATTCAAAGACTGCATCCCCGCTGTGAAACAGGGAAATACCGGGGAAGGAGAACAGATACCCGAGGAAACGGGAGAAACCGCGGCTGTCGGTCTCGTAGCTCTCATGGGCTACCATGATCGGGAGGACCGAACACTCGTCGCTGAGCTTGATCGCCTCGTTCTGGATGGCATACATCATCTGCTCTTGGGGCAGCGAAGCCCCTTTCTCCTGGATGCCGGAAGGAATGATGCATCGGCATGCAGCCTGTGACTCCAGAATCCCCGCTAGGGTGGGTAGATCGAGATGATCGGCATGGGAATGGGAACAGAAGAGGTGTGTCAGCCTGGGAGCCGAGCCACCGGGGAAGGGAGGCGGATAGAGCCGTCTGGGATTTTGGTGGGCATCATAGAGCTGGGAAAGCACCAAGTCGATGCCGATGGTACAGTCGCTGCTCTTGATGATGAATCCACACTGTCCCAGGTACCAGAGGCGAAGCTGTCCGCCGGGTACCGTGGTTGCATCGATTTCGTGTGCCAGTTCTGTTCCTCGGGTATGCCAGATTGCCGGTTCCATGGTTTATCCTTTGATTCCTGAAGTCGAGATTCCTTCCACGAAGTATCGTTGCGCAAAGAAGAACAAGACGATCAAGGGGAGGATCGAAAGCAGGGCCATCGCCATGATCTGGTTCCATGCCACCGCCGATGCGCTGTCCAGGGAAATACGGAGCCCGAGCGACAGGGGGAACTTCTCCACCTTGCTGATATACACCAAGGTGTTGAAGAAGTCGTTCCACGTCCACATCAATTGGAACAGGCCTGCAGAGAACAACGCCGGTTTGAGGATCGGGTAGAGCACCAATGCCAAGGTCTGGACAGCATTGCATCCATCGATCTTGGCCGCCTCATCCAGTTCGGTGGGCACCCCGCGAAGAAACTGCACCATCATGAAGATGAAGAACGGATAACAGGCGAACAATGCCGGAACAATGAAGGGAAGGTAGGAATCGAGCCATCCCAGCTTGTTGAACAAGAGGAACCGGGGGATGATGATCACCGAATTGGGAAGCATCAAGGTGGAAAGCATCAGTGCGAAATAGAGTTTCTTCTTGGGAAAGGAGAAACGTGCAAACCCATAGGCGACAACCGAACAGGAGAGGACGGTGAACAGCACCGTCGGAGTAACCAGTTTCAGGGTATTGATAAAGAAAAGGGAGAAGGAATGTTCTCCCACGCCTTGCCAACCGGTGATGTAGGCATCGAAGGAAAAGGATTGGGGAAGCAGGTTCTTGGATGCAAAGATCTCCGAGTTGGTCTTGAAACTGGCAAAAAACATCCATACCAAGGGATAGCACATCAGAATGCCGCCAAGGATGAGAATGGCATAGGAAAGCAGGTGTTTTCGGGGTGTATGGCGCATCAGAATGATTCTCCGTCTTGGTAGTACACCCAGGCGCTGGATGAGCGGAAGATTACCAGCGTAAAGCCCAGGATGCAGGCGAACATGACCCAGCTGATTGCCGAGGCATAGCCCATCTTGAAATTGTTGAACCCTTCGGTGTACAGCTTCAGGCCGATCAAGTACGTCGATTTCAACGGACCGCCCTTGGTGATGATGAAGGCCGAAGTGAAGTTCTGTAAAGCATTGATGGTCTGCATGATCAAATTGAAGAAGACGATCGGGGTGATCATCGGGAAGGTGATGGAGAAGAACTGGCGAATCTTCGAAGCCCCTTCCAGGGAAGCCGATTCGTACAGGTCCTGGGGGATTTGCTTCAGGGCGGCGAGGAACAGCACCATGGCCGAACCGAACTGCCAAATCTGGAGCAGACTGATCGTGAACAAGGCGACATGGGGGGAACCCAGCCAATCGACGGCAGGAATGCGTACCACCGAAAGGAAGGAATTGACGATGCCTTCCTTCATGAACATCAGCTTCCACAATGCGGAAATGGCCACACTGCCGCCCAGGATGGAGGGAAGGTAGTAGATGGTCCGAAATCCATTGACACCCCGCACCTTCTGATTAAGCAACAAGGCGATGATGAGGGCGAACAAAAGTTTTCCCGGCACCTCTATCAGGGCATAGGCGAAGGTGACGCCCATCGATTTCTTGAAATCGGGATCGAAGGTGAACAAGCGGATGTAGTTGTTCAGCCCGACGAATGAAGGCTTGCCGAAAATGTTGAAGTTGGTGAAGGAATAGACGAACGAAGCGACGAATGGATAGAGTTGGAACAGGGCGAATCCAATGATCCACGGGGTGATGAAATACAACCCGGTGTACTTTTGGAAGTGTCGGTATCGTGCTATGGTTGCCGAAGGCGGCGTCTGGTGCTGTCGTGATTTCATGCTATGATTGTACCATCGTCGGGGGGAAGTGCTAGGTTGTTCGTTTCGACAAAAGGTATCATTTCTTATTGACCAGGAGAGGCCATGTACCGGATCGTATTGCTTGATGATGAAGACTTCATTCTCGATGGGCTTGGACAGCTTCTTGCTTGGGAGACCTATGGGTTCGAGGTCGTCGCCTCGTTCACCAAGGCCCGTCTCGCCCTCGACTACCTTTCCCAGAACCAAGTGGACGTGCTGATCTCAGACATCAAGATGCCCGATCTTTCCGGCCTTGAACTCCTGCATGAACTCAAGCGGCGGAGTATCGGGGTAAACAACATATTGCTGCTCAGCGGCTATGCGGAATTCTCCTATGCCCAGGAGGCGTTGAAACTCGGCGTGCGTGAATATCTGCTCAAACCGGTGGACCGTCAGGGGCTTGCCGATACCCTGCTTTCCATCAAGGAAGAGCTGGACCGGTTCTATCATGTAACAGGTGGTGATGCACCGGCCCAGCCTGAAGGCTATTACCGGACGATAGTCGAGACGGTGAAGGCGTATTTGGAGAAAGAATACGCCCAAGCCACCCTCGACCAGGCTGCCCTGTTGGTGGCCATGAGCCCCAATTATGTGTCGAAGGTGTTCAAGCAGGAGACGGGGATGAAGTTTTCCGATTACCTGCAGGATGTGAAGATGAAAAAGGCGGAGAAAATGCTAAGGGATGTCAATCTGAAGATCTATCAGATCTCCTATGCCGTCGGGTATGACAACCCGAAAAACTTCACCCGGGCGTTCAAGCAGTACTATGGGCTTTCGCCCTGGGAATACCGCGAGGCGGGTAATGCATGAACGGAAGGATCAAGGGGATCCGCAGGCGCTTCTTCGTCAACAGTTTGGCAAAATACATGCTCATGCTGCTCGTCCCGATGCTCCTGCTCAGCTCGGTCATCGGGTGGGTGATCGCCAACCAGGTTCCCGCATTGGTCAGGGAGAACTCGGAGTCGTTGTTCTCCGTGTCCAGCCTGAGTTTGGATACCTTGTTCAAGGAATTGCTGCAGCCTAAGATCTTCATTGAGGCGAATCCCGACATCCATCTGGGTCTGCTCCAATATCTGGAAGAGGACCAGGTCGATGAAAAGACCCAGTCGGCTCTGCTCAAACTGAACCAATACCTCGATACCACCAGGATTTCACGTAATTACATCCATTCGCTCTATATTGCAAAACAGGATGCCCCGTATCTGTTGGTGAATGGGCAACGTATCGCTTCCTCTCGGATGCTCGACCAATCGTGGCAGCAAGCCTACGATGCAGATGAGGCGGAGAACTTCCTGATTTTCAAGCGGACGTTGCGCTCCTACAGTTTTGAACAGGAAGGGATCCCGGTCATTACCTTGGTGTATGTGACCAAATACCATGAATTGATCGTCATCAACCTCTTTCAATCGTATTTTTCCCATTTCCTCGATTCCCTGACTCAACATGAGCACGAGGCGATTTGGGTTTCCGATGCCAAAGGCACCATCCTTTCGGAAAACTGGACGGCATCGAAGTTGTCCGTCCAGCTCAAGGACGCCGCCTATGCAACCGGGAAGAACCAGACGGATTTCGCCCATGCCTACCAATTGACCAGACGGCAGTTGGACAACAAGGCTTTGATCCTCTATTCCTTGATCCCCAATGAAGTGCTGAATGCAAGCTCCCATGTGGTATTCTGCATCACCTTGATCGCCGCAAGTCTGGCGGTTCTCGTATCCCTTGTCCTTTCGGTGATTTTCACCAGAAAAAGCTTCGCCCAGATCAACAAGATCGTCACTCTCTTCGAAGAGGACATGCGCAGTCCCCTCCAACTGGAGATGCAGGAAAGCTGGAAGGATCCCTTCTATTACATCCTCGACCATGTGGTTTCGCTCTATGTCCGGGAGGCCCATCTGCGCTCGGACCTTCTCCAGCATTCCTACGACCTTGTAAAAGCACGGCTTGCCGCATTGCAGTACCAGATCAATCCCCATTTCATTTTCAACACCCTGCAAGTCATCGACCTGCAGATTGCCAAGGCGCAGGGCAAACCGGTACTGGCCAATCAGATGATCCAGCAATTTTCCCAGCTTCTGCGCTATTCCTTGGAAGATCCCACTACCTTGGTGCCCCTTTCCCAGGAGATCGCCATGACAAAAACCTTCCTCCAACTTTTGTACTACCGAAACGCCAAGGCGATGCAGGTGATCTGGTTCTATGAGGAGGAAGTGCTTGACTGTGTTCTGAGCATCCGCATGTTGTTCCAGCCGCTGCTGGAAAACGTCCTTTCCCATGCACAACCGAAGGAAGGTGATCAACCGATCCAGGTCCGTATCCGCCTGACCGCACGCAAGGATTACATTCATTGCAGCATCATCGACAATGGATGCGGCGTCTCCTCTGAACGGCTGCAGGAGATCCGAACCCGTTTGGGAGAACAGGCATCCGGACTTTCCGACCAAGTGGGGTTGGCCAATGTGCATACCCGTCTGCTGCTCAGTTTTGATGCATCCTGTGCACTTAAGGTATACAGCAGGCCCGCTCACGGTTTCGCGCTGTTCTTCCGAATCCCCAGGATGCGTATGGAAAATGATACCTTTTAACGGAAGTTGAGAATTTTGCATCCACAGGGTGGGTGCTACACTTCCAATATGACACGAATTACGTTTGAAACCGTCTGCCGATACGACCTCACCGATGTACCCGTACAAGTCAGCATCCCTTTTGCCGAAGGAGCTGTCCGGTTCGAGGATCTTGGTTTTGCCGCCATCCTTGATGCTCAGAAGAACAGCCTTCCCGCACAGTTCCAGCCTACCGCTTTTCATGCAGACGGCTCGATTCGTTTCCTGCATTGTTCCTTCCTTGCTCCCTTTGCAGGCAATAAGCAAGCAACATTTACGTTCGACACGCATGTGCAGAGCCAGCCGGAATTCGAGTCGGTGAGCCTTATCCAGGAGAAGGACAAGAGCCTGTGGCTTTCCAACGGCCTGGTCTCCTGTCATTTGGCCGCTGGTAGCTCTAGACCATTTCTGCAGATGGCCGGTCACGACTTGGTGCTGGAAAACCATCAGCTGACCGGGCCCGTACTGTATAACGACGAGGGTAAGGAATTTGTCTTTACGGTGGGTGAGAACGGATGGGACATACTGGAAAGCGGCCCGGTACGGGCTGTTGTACGCTGCAAGGGCAGACACGTCGCCACCGACGGTACTTCATGGTTCGACGGGGTGCTTACCGTCACTTCCTATGCACTGAACAGCACGCTCACGTTTGATCATCAGATCATCAACACGGAGACGGACACCCGTCCTCTTCACGACGGCCTTGCCTTGACCAATGAACAGGCCGGTCTCAAATACGATACCGATTTCCCGGTGCAGATGGTGCATGGGTTGGATTTCAAGGTGACGCTGCCTGCCAGGGAGGGAAAGAAGCGGATGTGCACCTCCAGCTTCAATCCGAAAATCGAACGTGCCGAAGGCCCGCATCCTCTGCATGTGCAGGTTGGAGCCGATACGATCATTGAAACACCGAATGAAATGTTTCCCGAGGTCATGTTCAGTGTATTCGGTTGCGATTGGGAGACCGAATCATTCGGTCTTTGCGCTTCCATCCATCAGGCTTATCAGAATTTCCCCAAGGCCATCGATGCCCAGGATGATGCGATTACATTGTCGCTGTTTCCCCGCAACCATGTTCCCATCGCTATCCCTCAAGGGGTCGGAAAAACCTCCCGCTTCCAGCTCTACTTCCATGCCACGGGTTTTTCCGATCCCCTTTTGATCGACCACCTGCTTCGTCAGGAAATGCCACCGGTCGGTTCTGTAGCGGTGGAAAGCTATATCGAAAGCGGTGTCTATGCACCGTTTGTCAGCGACCAACTGCACTATCCAACAGAACGGTTCCTCTACCGGTTCATCGATTCACGGGCGAAAGGGCTCGGCTTCCTGCATTTCGGAGATGGACCGGAGTGGGAGTACGTGAAGCAAGGCAGAAGCAAGGGCAAGGACATCTGGATCAACAATGAGTATGACATGCCGCATAATTTCATGGTGATGTTCGCCCGCACGGGAGACCGACGGTACTACGATTATTTCCTTGCCGCCGTCCGCCATTGGATGGATGTGGATCTCTGCCATTACAGCGAGCGTCCGTACCACAGGGGCCTGCTCTATACCCATAGCATCGACCATGTTTCCGGCCAGCCGGTACCCAGCCACCAATGGGTGGAGGGATTCTTGGATTACTACCATGCCACCGCCGACCCGATGGGGTTGGAGATTGCCCGCACCATCGGTTCCGAACTGAGGAAGATGATTGATCTGCCGTTGTACAAGAAACCTGGATTCGTCGAACCCCGGGAGCTGGGATGGACGCTGAGGACGTTCCTCGCCCTCTATGCGGAAACCCATGAGAAGGCATATCTGGATGTCTGCGAGCCGATTGTCGAGACCTACTGCCAATGGGCCGATCAGTACGGGACGTGGACAAGCCCGTACCCCGACAACTATATGGACCGCGTGCCGTTCATGATCCATGTCGGTATCGTGGGACTGTACCGGTATTATTCCTACCGAAGCAGCGAACGCTTGTATTCGGTGTTGTGCAAGGTCATCGATGACGTTCGGGCGGAGTGTCTGCACCCCCAGACCAATATGTTCATGGGAAAACAGCACCCGTCCATCCGATACCAGAATTTGAACGGGATGGTCTTGGAGACGATGGCGATCGGATACGAGTTGACCGGGGATGTTTCCTATCTCAGGGATGCCTTGGGCATGTTTTCCTGGATTACGGTGGAGAACCCACCGCCGATCTACGATTTCAGCAAGGTGAAACGGGACGACTTCACCGTCATCTACAATTGCCCGGTCGGTCCGAAACGATGTGCACAGAGTCTGTTGCCATTGCTGCATTACTATGCGGCGGGAATGAAAGAAAAGCTTTTGAACTTTGCGTATTGATTAAAAAGGAGAATGGATATGAAACGTATGACAATGAGGATGGCAGTGCTTCTGCTCATCGCCCTGACTATGGGATCGATGGCCTATGCAGCGGGAACCAAGGAAGGCGAGAAGGCCTCGGGACCGGTTTCCCTGAGGTTCTCGTGGTGGGGCAACGATGCCCGGCATAAGGCGACCATCGCCGTGGTGGACAGCTATATGAAGCAGAATCCGAATGTGCAGATCGCCAGCGAGTATCGCGGCAAGAGTGAACGCGAGAAGATCGCCACCGAGCTTGCCGGGGGAACCGTGGCGGATATCGTACAACTCAATCCGCCTTGGATGGGTGATTTCACCTCGGCAGGGGATTTTTTCGTGGATCTGAACCAATATGCGTCCGTACTCGATACCAGTGGGTTCAGCAAGCAGTTCCTGAACGACTATGGCGTATACAACGGCAAGCTCATCGGACTTCCCACCGGTCTGAACGCCCGTACCTCCATCATCAACAAGACGCTGGCGGCAAAATTCGGGATTCCTACCTCGTTGGATACTTCCTGGACTTGGGATGACTTCTATACCATCGGAAAGGGTGTGCATGCTACCGATCCTTCCAAGTATTTCCTCAATGCCGACACGGTTGACATGACCGAATTCCTGTTACTTCCCTATTTGGTACAGCGAACGGGCAACCAACTGATTCAGAATGACTATACCCGTGGGTTCAGCGAAGCCCATTTGCAGGAAGTGCTCCAGTACATCGGCACGTTGTACAAGGATGGCGTGGTGATTCCGGTACAGGAAGGCAACGTATTCTTGAATTCCGTTTGGACCAACCCAAAGTGGATCAACGGGGATATCGTGCTTGAGTTCTCCTGGACCAGCCTGTATGGGGCGGTGGCAGGCGACAAGCAGGACCAGATGTCCACCTTCATTCTTCCGGTGCTCAAGGATGCCAAGAATACCGGCTTGATCATTACTCCCTCCCAGCTCTTGTCCGTGTCCAACCGAAGCAAGAATCCTGAGGAAGCGGTGAGATTCCTCAACTACTTCTTCAATGACATCGAGGCGGGGAAGCTGCTTGGTGACGTGCGTGCGGTTCCCCCGGTGGACCGGGTGCAGCAAGCCTGTCAGGATGCCGGCTTGATCAATGAGAACATCATCAAGGCCACTGCATATGCCCAACAGCATCAGGGGTTGTATCGCAATGACCTGTCCAGCAATGCCGAGATTGTGAAGGTACTCAATGATGCAGTGGAGAAGGTTGCCTACGATCCTGCCTCTGCGAATGCGGCAGCCACCGAGGCGGTCAAGTTGATCGATTACATTTTGACTGAATTGAAGAAATAAGGTAGAGTATTTCCTTATGGAAGAATAAGCTGTCGTATGGCTTTTGGCCGTATGACAGCTTTCTTGCACCAGAGGGGACCACTGAATGCAATCAGTGGAATCCCGTAGTTTGAGGAGTAAGAGATGGAACAGGTTTTGTTTGCCAAGGATGCAGTGATGCAGCAGGTAGGAGATGGAGTCAGCAGAAAGATCCTTGCCTATAATGAGAACATCATGCCGGTTGAGGTGCATTTTGAGAAAGGCGGGGTTGGATCGATTCACTCCCATGTGCATACCCAGGTGACCTATGTGTTGGAGGGTGCTTTCGAGTTCACCATCGATGGCAAGCCGGTGGTGGTCAGAAAAGGGGATACCTTGGTGTTCGCCTCAAATGTCAAGCATGGGACCACGTGTCTGGAAAAGGGTGCCGTGTTGGATGTATTCACCCCGTATCGGGAAGATTTCGTGCAATGA
>NZ_JBFWIJ010000020.1:0-61502 GCF_050256055.1 Sphaerochaeta sp.
CCACGGGTTTGGATGCCCTGGACCATGCACTCGAATCTTTGTGGAACAAGAACAGCACACCGCTTACTCGAGAAGTGTCCCGTTCAGCAGCAATCCAGGTTCTTTCCACACTCGGCCGTTTATACGATGCCATCGAATCCGGAAGTCGCGAACGAAGGGCTTTGCAGATGACCATGCTCGAGGCCAGTGCAGAGGCGGGGATCGCCTTCAATATGACCGGAACCGCAGCGGGACATGCAATCTCCTTCATTCTCAGTGAACAGTGGCATATTCCTCACGGACTTGCCTGTGCATTCACCCTATTGGATATTTTCGATTGGGCGATGCAGGAACCGGAAAACCGGGAGGAAATCGCACTCCTCTCGTCCCACTTCCATTCCGAACAAACACAAGCTGATGCATTGGTGCAGCTCTTACGGAAAGACATTGAGCAGTTGATGCAGCATCTCCATATTCCCAGAACGTTTTCCGAACTGTCCCTTCATCCAGATCGTACCATGATCGAGCAATGCTTCAAGCGAAGCCTCGATGACCCGAAACTTCACAACCAGACACCGCCGCTTTCTGAAGCATCTCTGTATGCCTTGTTGGAGAAAAAGCTATGAGCCTCAGTCTCCTGCTTGCAGGCTTGGTGGTTCTGATAACCCATACCCTGGAAGCGATCACCGGATTCGGATGCACGGTGCTGGGGATGCCTTTCGTCTCGGCCCTGTTGGGAGTCAAGACTGCGGTCAAGACGATGACGGTACTGGCATGGTTGCTCGCTCTCTATTTTGTGGTTACCAAGTTCAAGTACATCGACTTCAAGCAGTACGGAATCATCGCATTCTTCATGCTCCTGGGCATGCCCATCGGCATGTACCTCTTCCGCGCGCAGCAGAACGACAGCCTCTTCATGTTCCTGGCTTGGTTCATCGTAGTCGTCTCGGTCGTCCAGCTGGTGCGGATCAGCACCCAAACTGGAGAACCACCACTTCTGAAAGGCAAGGCTGTAATCCCTTATTACATTCTGCTATTCATCGGGGGCATCGTCCATGGGGTATTCTCCTCCGGTGGACCGTTGGTGGTGTTGTACGCTTCCCGGACCCTCCGGGACAAGAGTACGTTCCGATCAACACTGTGTCTGCTCTGGACCACCTTGAACACCATCATCATTTCGACCTATCTTATTGAAGGTTCGTTCAAAGCGGATGTGGCCAAGACGACCGGAATCATGATTCCGTTTGTCCTTTTGGGTATATATCTTGGGGAGAAAGTCCACAACAAGGTAGACAGCAAGCGCTTCTCGTTGCTTGTATTCGCCATGCTATTGGCCACGGGTATTTTCATGCTTGTCTTTTAAGGGGTGCAGTATGCAAACAAGTTCCTATCGGGTACCGTCCCAACTCATTGCAAAGAATCCAAAGCTGATGATCCACAGCATCACCAGTTCCCGTTTCAGCGAATACGGGAGAATCCTGAATGATGTCGACGTGGAAGCCCTCGTTGCGCTCGCCGACCAAACCATCAGCCTTCCTGAAGCGGGGACCCAATATATCTCGTCCGTCGAAGTGTTCGAGCAAGCTGAAGGCTCGGATGCATTCGTCCCCTATTTCGGAGGCATGGACTACGAAATCGGACATTGCAGCGGGAAGAACAGTACGATCAACGGGATGGAATACCACAAGAGTCCGGAAATATTCGTTGCGGTGACCGACTGTCTCCAGTTTTTGACTTCCTATAAAAGTCTGGAACATTTCAGCAAAGTCGGAACCTCACATGCCGAGTTGTTTTATTTTCCCAAGGGATCGGTGACGATCATCAACCCTTTGGTACTGCATCTTGCTCCTTGTTCGGTCCATCAGGAAGGTTTCAAATCCTTGATCGTACTGCCCAGACTCACCAATGAGGATCTCAGCGAAGCAGAACTTGCAGCCAAGAACAACGCGAAGGATCCGGAAAGCCGTTTGCTCCTGAAAAAGAACAAATGGATCATTGCCCATCCCGAGCGGACGCAATTGGTCGGTCAAGGAGTACCGGCGGGGGTTGCAGGGGAAAATCTGTTCGTCGCAGCTATGTGAATGGGCTCTATCCAAGATGAACCGGCCTTTGCAGGGCCGGTTCGTACAGACACGAGTACACCGAAGGCCGCTTTCGCGGCCCTCGGGTGAACATTACTTGGAAATGAGCATGGTCTTGGGATCGAGCGAAACCCCCATAGGCTTGTCGAACATCCCGGTGTGAGACTTCACTGCAGTCATCACGACTTTGTCGCGCTCCTCATTGTAGATCAACCCAATGAGGACATCGATCAGATTCACATATTTGAGCATGGTATTCGGAACACCATATTTGTCATACACAACGTCGGCACGAACCGGAGATACGCTGAACCATACCTCAAGATTCATGTTTAAGGCAAACTGCTTGATCTTACGCACGTCATCCTCGGTCGCCACGGTCAGCTTGTATCCGTCGAACAGGATGGCATCGGCCTTGAAAGAGCCATGCTTGATCAAGGTTTCCAGACTGGAAAGCACCTTGTCAATGGTGACATTCTCTTGGCTGAAATTCATGACCACACGATTTGAAAGGATGTTGTTGTACACGGATGCTGCATCATCCAGACTGCGGCCATCGGAAACCTCACGGAAGACTTCCTTGTACCAATTGATCACATGTTCCACATTCCCCGAGAAGGATACATGGATGACATGTTCACCCCTGAGCAGCTTGTCTGTGGCAAGGTGTACGAGACATGCCGTCTTTCCGACACCATGACGAGAAACAAGAACACCGAGGTTCCCACGACCGAGCCCACCGCCCAGTGAATCGTCAAATACACGAAGAGGACTCAAGTCGTTCAACTCTTGAATTTCCATAGCGCTCACCTCCAAGTAGTTATTAGGTTCATACCCAGTATACTATGGAAATCCGCAAATGGGTACATTTTTACACAATGGCGCAAAACAAGCCCCCAGATACAATCCGGGGGCTTGTCGTTTCAGCAAACGGGAAGTTACTTCTGTTCCTTCTTCCGCTTTTCCTGATAGTCCTTCTTCAGCTGTTCGGATACACTGCTCGGCACCCGTCCATACTTGTTCAATTCCATGGTGAACTCACCCTTTCCTTGGGTCAGGGAGCGCAGCACCGTCGAGTAGCCGAACATTTCGGAGAGCGGCACATCGGCAAGCACCGTACACATGGCGTTGTCTTCAGTGGAGCTTACGATCAAGCCACGTCTCTGGTTGATCGAAGCGAATACACCACCCTGGAATTCGTTCGGGGCAACGACCTCGACCTTCATGATCGGCTCGAGAATGACCGGCTTGGCCTTCTCAAACGCTTCACGGAACGCTCCGAGTGCTGCAGTCTGGAATGCCTGGTCAGAAGAGTCAACCGGGTGCCAAGCACCATCATTGACCACACCCTTCACACCGATTACCGGGAATCCAAGCTGACTGCCCTTCTTGATTGCAGTCTGGAAGCCCTTGTCGCAGGAAGGAATGTATTCGGTCGGGATGGCACCACCCTTGACCTCGTCAACGAATTCGTATTCCTTGTACTCCTCACCATCGGCAGGCTCCGGAAGCGGTTCGATGTAGCCGGCAACGCGAGCGTACTGGCCGGAACCACCGGTCTGCTTCTTGTGGGTGTAGTTGAAATCCGCACGCTGGGTGATGGCCTCACGATACGCAACCTCAGGCTGACCGATCTCCACCTCAGCCTTGTATTCGCGCTTCATGCGCTCGACATAGACTTCGAGGTGCAGCTCTCCCATGCCCTGGATGATCGTCTGATTGGATTCAGGATCAACAAAGGAACGGAACGTCGGATCTTCCTTGGTGAAGCGGTTCAGAGCCTTGCCCATATTGTCTGCGGCTTTCTTGTCCACCGGCTTGATGGCCAGGGAGATAACCGGGGTGGGGACGAACATGGAACTCATCGAGTAGTTGAGTTTGGGATCCACAAACGTGTCGCCGCTGGCGCATTCGATGCCGAAGAGGGCAGCGATCTCACCACAACCCGCTTCATTCAAGTCTTCCATGGTGGAAGCATGCATGCGGATTAAACGACCGACGCGGAACTTCTTCTTGCTGCGGGTATTGTACAGTTCATCGCCCTTGCGGACCTTGCCCTGATATACACGGATATAGGTCAACTGGCCGTACTGTCCATCCTCCAACTTGAAGGCGAGGATGACCGGCGGAAGATCGTCGTCAGCCTTGAGGATGACTTCCTCTTCGTTCTTGTCCAGATCGAGGGCCTTGTTGACAACCTCGGTGGGATTGGGCAGGTAGCTTACCACACCGTCGAGCAGAGGCTGGATGCCTTTGTTCTTGTAGGCGCTGCCCATGAAAACCGGGCAGAGCTCAAGACGAATCGTGGCCTCGCGGATTGCCTTTCTCAGTACCTCCACGGTCACGTTGTCCTCAAGCATCGCTTCCATAAGTTCATCAGAGCACATGGAGACGCCGTCGAGCAATTCCTCGCGCTTTGCCTGGGCTTCCTCAAGCAATTCGGTGGGAATCTCCGCCTCGCGGACCTGGTCCTTGTTCGGGCCTTCATCGAAATAGAGAGCTTTCATGGTCACCAAGTCGACGACACCTTCCAAACGATCCTCAAGACCGATGGGAATCTGCATCAACACAGCGTTCAAGCCGAGTTTTTCGATCAACTGATTCTTGACGCGGTACGGGTTTGCACCAGTTCGGTCGCACTTGTTGACGAAGGCGATGCGGGGAACGTGATAGCGTTTCATCTGCCGGTCGACGGTAATGGACTGGCTCTGCACACCACCAACGGAGCACAGGACGAGAATTGCACCGTCAAGAACGCGAAGACTGCGTTCAACCTCGATGGTGAAGTCCACGTGGCCCGGAGTGTCGATGACGTTGATCTCCGTCCCTTTCCATACGACGTTGGTTGCTGCGGAGGCAATGGTAATACCCCGTTCACGCTCCAGCTCCATGCTATCCATGGTGGCTCCAACGCCATCCTTACCACGAACTTCATGAATTTCGTGGATCTTATTGCAGTAGTAGAGGATGCGTTCGGAGAGCGTAGTTTTGCCCGAGTCAATGTGGGCACTGATTCCGATGTTCCTCAAGTTTTGCAAGTCAGCCATTCTTTATAACCTCTATACATAGAATAAAAACGAGTCCACAGTTTACCCTGCAGCGTTCATTAAACACCCGACGAAAAAGCTCTTTCTTCCTAGCACACATCAGGTTAGCTACTGAAGGGATGGGAAGGGACGAAAACGAGACAGACTTGTCCCAACGTACCTCGTGGATAATAGTATATCTCGGTTTTTTGTGCAATCCCTTTTCCTCACACAATCCTTTTCCGACTCGACACTTGTGTGCTACAATGGCTCAGAGGTGTGCCATGGAAACGATTTTTACCAAAATTCTGGAAGGGGACATTCCCTCCGTTAAACTTCACGAGGACGAACTTTGTTTCGCCATCCTCGATATAAATCCGGTCAACAAGGGCCATCTGCTGATCATCACCAAACAGCCCTATCCTACCTTGGAGGCGTGCCCGCAACCAACTTTGTGCCATCTGATGCAGTTGGCCAAGACAGCCGACACGAAACTCAGGCAGGTGTTGCATTGCGACGCCACCAATCTGATCATCAACAACGGGAAGGCAAGCGGACAGGAGGTTCCCCACCTGCACCTGCATGTCATCCCCCGTTACGAGCAAGACAATAAGACCATCCATCTTTCCAAAGAGACCTATACAGACGGCGAGATGGCCGAGTATGGGAAACAACTGGAGTTTTGAACATGCGCGCCTGCCATCACTGTCATACCCCGATTGATGTGTTGACCAGTATTGGCTATTCCACCGTCTGCCCCACCTGCAGCAAAAGCCTGCACAGCTGCGTCAACTGCCGCTTTTACAGTCCTGGTGCTTACCACGACTGTCTGGAAGGAGTGGAAGAATATATAGAAGACAAAGTGGAGGCCAATTTTTGCGACTCCTTCATGCTTGGTGAGGATACCAAGGAGGAAGCTGAGCGCAAAGCACAGGCGAAAGCCCGAGCCGAGGCTTTCTTCAATTTCTAAGGAACAAGGATACCCATGAACAAACGCCTACTTTTGCTGTTGATCCCCTGCATGCTTCTTTTGGCTGCCAGTTGCCAAAGTTATACCGCAGCCCAAGGGAAAGAGAAAATTGGCTCTGCCGAGCAACCGCAGCAGCCGGTTTTGGAGACCAAGTACTCAGTCATTGAAGCGGAAAAACAAGCTGTTTTGGACGCCCAGGCGCAAGCTGTGCGCGAAGCTGAGGAACAAAATGCCTTGGAACAGCAGAAACAGGAAGAAGCGGCACATCTGCTCGAACAACAGCAACGCGAGCAACAACAACAGCAAGCCCTCAGTGAAGCAGAGCAATCCATCACAGCACTGAAAGCTGAAAAGCAACAGCTCTCCGATTCAATACTTTCGCTGCAGACCCAGCTGGCGGCAACCGAGGACCAACTCAAGCAAAGCAAACAGACCGGAAGCACCACTGATGAAAATCTTGCCCAAACCCAGGCAAACCTATCGCAACTGCAAGAAACCTACGATCAGTTGGAGTATCGGTCCAATGAGCTGGAAAACCTCCTCGCCGAACAACAGGCACTTGCCGCGGACCTGAAGGCATCACTCGCACAGACACAACAGGAACAGGAGCAGGCAGTCGAGCAATTGAAGGCTGAACAGCAACAGGCGATCGGGCAAAAGGACGATCTCATCGAAAACCTGCAATCCGAAGTTGCCATCCTCAAGGCGCAATTGGAAGAGAAAACCCAAACGTTGGAGGAGAAAAACAAGCTGGAACAGCAACGGGAAGAGGAAGCCAAGAAACTGGAGGAGCAACGCCAGGCACAGGCACAGCAGAAAGCCTTGGAAGCACAGAAGGCAGCTGAGGCCGAACGACAGAAACAATCGGCGCTCGAACAATTATACAAGCAGATTCCTCCGCTCTCTCAGCTTACGCTTCCCAGAACCTATACCACCGATGAAGAGTCCATACTCGCTCAGGACAACGATCAGCTGAAGGCCATGCTTCTCCCCCTGGATGACACTCCCTGGACCAATCCTGCAATGGCTGAGGAAGTCCAGAAAAGCATCAGTGACCTCAAGTACCCGCTCGTGCTCCTCACCGGTCATATGCAGAATGTCATTGATGTGGTCAGGAAGATGGGCAGGAATGCCACCTTGGTGGAAGGCGGGGCGATCATCAGTTCGTATGCGGTACTTGAAACCGACGCGAATGGGATCAGAATTCAGTTCAGCGAGAAGAAGACGCTCAGGATCTCGATTGCAGACCTGCCTGAATACCGCGTACTGGCGGCATTCAACGCCAAAGGCGACTGGGCTTCCGTCCAGAAGGAAATCACCAAGGATCGTACGCAGGTTCTGGCTTCCATCATCAAGCAAGGGCCCATCATCGAACCCACCCTGCTCGGGGCAAGCCTCTACGAACCGTCCCATCAGGACTGGAACTCCTTCAGCCCCATCCCCTACCGACAGGTGGATTACCTATGGCCGCTGTGTGCATATTTGGAGGATCAACAATTCTATGATGTGTATCGAACCACCCATTTTTCCTCAAGCACGGATGCCGGCAACACATTCCTCATGAAGGATCTGAAGGAGCGAATCGATTACCTGTTCAGTCGGAAACTGCTGCCGCTCTCCTCTTCCATGCTTACCATCGGAGGAGAGTCGGTACCGGATGAAGCGGGTATTTCCCATTATGGAATCGTCGCATCCTTCCTGGTTCCCTAGTTCTCGTCGATCACCTCGGCCTTGACTTCCACTGTCTCAGTCTTGAACTGCCGGTTCAACTGTTTGATTCGTTGCGACCAAAGGATAATGGCCAAACCGATGATGATCAGAAGAACTCCCACAAGCTTGAGCAACAGATCACCGATCTGATCAGGGAAGACAAAAAGGAGAACCGCTGTCACCAACGAGACGATTGCCTCGGAGAGCAAGCCGGTGACCGGAAACTCAGATTTCCGCAACAAGAAGGCGTCCAGAAAGGCAATCATGGCGCTAAAGAGCAACTCAACGGCAATGAAGTACAACAACAGCGTCCAACTCACTGCGGCAGTCAGAATCGGAGCAAAAAATGCAACCAAACCAAGCCCCAGGCTTACCAGGGCTTTGATCAAGGTGACCACCTTGGTCCGGGGAAACTGCGAATAGGTTTTGAGTGAAAACAAGGCGGAAATGCCGGAAATTGCAAGAAACAGGCCGAGGATGGAGATGAAGATCTTCACAAACGACTCCTGCTGGAACATCAAGTATACGCCCAAGAGGATCAACAACGCCCCTACTATGGTGGAAAGCAACAAATGACGTTTCAAAAAGGAATCCTGCATGATACGCTCCCCTTTCTCCGGTCTTGCGCAACCGGATGGTTTTTCTTTATGGTACAAACAAGCGCCGTACAAGTAAAGGATGACATGCCATGTACCGATATCTTTTCTTTGATGCCGATGGAACCCTGTTCGATTTCGACCAAGCCGAGAAAGAGGCTTTCTTCGCCTGTGCAAAGGATCTGGGTACCACATTCGACGAACCGATGTTCACCCTCTACCAAGCCTGCAATAGTGCCTGTTGGCAGGAATTTGAACGAGGAACACTCAGCCTTGCTGAACTGAAAACCAAACGCTTCGCCGTCTTCTCAAATCAGAGCAAAGTGGTCCTCAATCCCGACCAAGCCAGCAGATACTACCAAGCTCACCTCGCCTCCCAGGGCATTCTATTCCCCGAAAGCCGGGAAGTTCTGGAAACCCTGAAGCAACAAGGATACATTTTGTATTTGGCTTCCAACGGTATTTCTGATGTGCAAAGGGGAAGAATCGAGGCGGCACACATTGCGTCCTATTTTTCCCATATCTTCATCAGCGAGGAACTGGGATACCAGAAACCGGACCCGAGGTTTTTCCGAACCATGCTCGCAACAGCGAATCTGGAGCAGGAAAAGAGCCGATGTCTGATGATCGGGGACAGCCTGTCCAGCGATATCAAGGGAGGGATGGCAAGCGGAATCGATACGGTATGGTTCAACCCAGGGAACAAGCGGATTGAGACGTCCGTCAGTCCTACCTATACGATCCAGACACTGATGCAGATCATGACCCTGCTTTCACCGAACTCTTCACCGATTTAAGCTCCACTTCCACGATCAAGAGGGAATTGGGCTCCACATTCTGGTTTCCATCCTTGCCATACCCCAGGCTCGGATGTATCCAGAACCGATACTTGGAACCGGCCTTCATCAGCTTAACCCCTTCGATGAAGCCCGGAACCTGAATGGCTTTCAGCTGGAAGGTGGAACTTTGCCCGCGTTCATAGGAGCTGTCGACGATCTGACCGTTGAGCAACATGATCTGATAATCGACCTCCACGATGCTGTCCTCATTGGGAATTTCCCCATTACCCTGGACCAACACCTGGTACTGAAGACCGGAATCAGTGACCGAAACACCTTCACGATCCTTGTTGGTCTTCAAGAAATCCTCCGCTTTCTTCAGATTCTCCCCGGCAACCTTGTCGAGTTCCTCCTGGGCTATCTTCAGCAGCTTGGACTGCACCTCATAGAGAGTCTGCATCATCTCATCGTGTGTAAAGAAGCCCGAACCCTTTTGGGCGTCCATCGCTCCTTTTGCGAAATAGGAAGCCGACACATCCCCGTATCCCTGCTGCAACAAGGTGGTGTAGAGCATATACCCATACGTATAGCTGAATCGTTCTTCCAGACTGGTTGGTTTTTGCAGATCATTGATGACATCTGTCACCTTGGAAATCGGTTGCTCCTGCGTTTCCGTTTGAGCCGGAGGTTGGGGATCCTGTTCCGCCGATACCACCTCGGGAGCCTTCGTACAACTTATCAACAACAATACCAATAGATAGGGTGCAAGACGCACGGTCATCGCTTTCTTCACGGTACATCCTTCCGCTCAAGATTTGCCTCACCATTCCAGTCATAAGACACGGAAAAATTCCCGGCGCATCACTCACCCCATGGTGACGGCCCTCGCAAGAGAGGCTTGCATACAGCAAACTGTACCCCAGACCCAACAAAACGTCCAGTAAAAACTACGCCAATAGCCAAAAAGCGGGCAACATGAGCGGATTCCCAAGGAAAAATGGGAAGAAACGGGACCTTCTCATGACCTCTGTCATACTATGCTCGATCAAAAACACTCCCCAAATGACTGTCGATCGCCACAATGACCGGAAAATGCTCGACCTGCATCTCCAACAATGCTTCAGGACCCAGTTCAGGAAAGGCCAACGTACGAACCTGTTTCACCGTAGCAGCATACAACGCACCACACCCACCGTAGGCCTGCAAGTACAAAGCCTTGTTGCGCCCGATGGCTGCAACCACCTCGCTGCTTCTCGGACCTTTGCCGATCATGACCTTCAACCCTTGGTCGAGCAACAGCGGAGTGAACCGATCCATCCGTGCACTGGTGGTCGGTCCGCACGATCCGATGATCTTCCCCTCGGGAGCCGGGGAAGGCCCCATGTAGTAGATCGCCTGACCGTGCAAATCCAACGGCAGGCTCCTCCCTTGGCTGATGAGATCATACAGTCTCTGATGTACCTGGTCCCGCCCCACATACAGCTTTCCGGTAAGCAGAATCTGGTCGAAGGCACACAGTTGCTCGATGTCCTCTGCCTTCATCGGCAATGTCAATTCACGCATCCTCACCCTCCCAGACAACATGGGCTTTCCGATCAGCCCAGCAATTGATGGAAACGGCCAAGGGAAGACCAGCTATATGGGTGCTCTCCTGTTCGACGGCGACATGCAAGGCGGTAATGGCCCCTCCGAGGCCGCCGCTGCCGATCGAAAGGTGCTGCAACTGTTCGGTTATGCTCTCTTCCAGCTGTGCATACCGTTGATCGGGATTGCTGATGCGTACATCCCTGAGCAACGCCCGCTTGCTCAGATACGATGCACGATCCATGGTACCGCCCAGACCCACTCCGACAAAAATCGGAGGGCAGGGCTTGCCCCCGGCGTTCCTGACGATCTCCTGAACAGCCTGAATGACCGCTTGCTCTCCCCCGGTAGGATTGAGCATGCGCACCGATGAGCAGTTTTCACTTCCGAAGCCCTTGAGCAATACCTGAATTTCCAATCCATCGCCCGCAACCACGTTCCACCAAATGACCGGAGGAAGATTCCTTCCTGTATTGGCGCGGTCATACACCGGCTCCTCCACTACCGAACGACGAAAAGATGCTCGATCTACGGCAGCAGCACAACCATCCAGCACGGCACGCTCGACTGCACCCAGCCCAAGCGGGCATGCTCTCCCGATATCAACAAACACCAGGAACATACCGGTATCCTGGCACATGGGAAGGCCTTGCTTGTCGGCTTCTTGCAAATTGGCCAGGATGGCCTCAAGAACAGCGCTGCTGGCTCGACTCCCTACCGAAGCATCAGCGAGTGCTCGCTCCTGATCCAACGCCCAGTGAATCCGTTCCAACACGTCCTCATCCAAATAGCGTGCGGCATGTACCAATGCATCGGCGAGTTTCTCAGTGAGCGTCATGCACATCATCCTCCCAGTTGGGATCATAAAGCCAAGGCCTATCGGTGAAGTAGCTGCCCACCAGTTTCAACAACAGCAAAGCGAATGCGATGCCAACAACCAAGCCCATGAAATCCGCTGCAAGGTCGAGCCACTCTTGGCTTCTGCCGAAATGGGGTTGCAGCAGCTCAATCACCAAACCCAACGCAGTTCCATAGGAAAGTGTGTAGATGATGGCTCTGCCTGACCATGAGGTAAGGTGCAGTGTTGAATGGGGTTTTTCCCCTCCTTTACGTTTTTTTCCGGACCCGGGAATCTGCAACGTGGCAAGAAACAGGGAAAATCCCAGACCGGCATACCCAGCCATATGGTCACCCTTGTCGGCAAACGGAATCCAGGAAAACTTCGGATATGAGGTTTGCGGCATAAACGAGAGTACAAGAATTGCACTGACAACCAATACGGTCAGTACAATCCCTATCACTCGAACTATCATCTGCAATGGAATCCTTCCATTCATGTCAAATCCCCTTGTAACCAACCATGGCGGTTCATCGTCTGCTCTACAAGCTGCAGGAATTGCTGCTTGTCGGCAAACCGACGAGGTGCAACCCGCCGATGATTGGGAGTTTCGCACATCAAGCGCTCAACGACAACAGAAGGATCAAGGTACCTGAGAAAAAATACACATTGATCCACATGACGTGCGAGTGAAGCAGTGCTGAGTTCTCCCTGCAGATACCAGTTTTCCATCACCGTGGCACTCAGTACATGCAGGTTATGTATTTTCACCGCATCACTGTTGGCTTGATTAACCACGTGTGCAGTGTTCCGATATCCATCCCGTCCTTCATAGGGAAGTCCAAACATCACATGGGTACAAACACCGATACCCTGCAAATGTAACGAATCTGCCGCTGCAAGATAACAAGCAACCGAGTGATTCCGCCCCACAAAGTCCAGAGTTTGCTGATTTGCACTCTCCAAGCCCAGTTCCACCCAGACCTGTTGCACGCATGAACGATACCCTGCCAGAAGCGAAACCACCTCGTCGGTGATGCAATCAGGCCGGGTGGAAACGATCAATTCGACGAACGGCCCATGGGCAAGGGCTGCGTCATACAGGATCTTCAAATGCTCGATCGTGTCGTAGGTATTGGTATACGCCTGAAAGTACAACGAATAGGCTTGTGCCTGATACCGCCGCTTCACAAACAGTTTGCCCCGTTCGATCTGGTTTGCGATCGAATCAAGTCGTTGTTCCATACCAATCTCAGGCACTCCTCCTTCCAAGGAGAGTACGTTGCCGCTTTTTGCTAAAAGCGCCTCATCAAAACGCTGATAGACGGCACTGCCCCCCTTCCCGTCACAGAAGGCGCACCCTCCTCTGCCTTGCCTGTCGCGATTCGGACAGGAGAACAAGCCGTCGACGCCGATGCGATATACCTTCATGTGGTATGTTTCCTGGAGATGACGGGTATAGGAGCGATACGGCAGACTCATCAATAGATTCCGATGGAGAAAGTCACCTTCCCCTTGACACTGGTCCCAAGGTTTGCGATCACCTCACCAAGTGGAGTATCCAAGCCAACCTGAATCCCCAGTCCCATATCCCAGGCAAGGCTGTCGAACGGTATGGAAGTGTTGCTTTCGAGCGCAGTATAGGGGTCATATGAATCAAACATTGCACCACGCAGTACCACTTTGGAAAACGTCGGGTAACCGAGGATTTCGCTCAGACGATGCTGCCAGGTCAGACCAAACATGGCGAGGTCCCGTTTCAGAAAAAGCGGGCCGTAGCCGGGAAGCCCTTCCAGCATCCCCACCTCGGCATAGCTTGACAGCAGGGGCCAAGGTTGTCGAAGCAGGGAAATCTGCGCATCATATCCGAGGCTTTCCTTGTAGGAAAGTTCAAAAACCTGACTCCAACCTATGCGAAAGGCATACTTCCAAGTATTGAGATACCCGATGCTGGCAAGCATATCCAATCGCGCACCATCCGGGGAAAATCGATCGCGTTTGCTGTTGTACAGGAAGGTAGCCGAAAGCTGCGGGTAGGCAAGGAACGTAGTTGGATAGCGACTATCGTTGAGCGATACCAGATGATAGGACCCTTCCAATTCAGCTTTGCTTTCCGTATTGAAGGTAAAGTCCAATGCAAAGGTTCCAAGGAATGCCTTGTCAAGCGAAGCACTCCGGTCGGAATTGACGGTTGCCGTAAGGGTGGACATCCCACCATTTGCGTAAAACAGGGAAAGCCGGACATCCATGCGCCCTTGCTTGGTCAAGGCGAACGGGTACGCCAAACCCACCTGCATGCCGGTTTCCGTCCCTAATGTTGCATTGACCAGCAGCATGAGTTCCGTCTGGGCAAGCGCTTCGATCGAAGCATCAAGATATACGTCCGCCCGATACCAGGCAGGAGAAGACGGTAGCGAGGTCGAGAGCCCGGCATCACTTTTCAGTCCCATACTGATGCTCTTGGTACGTTCACCGAAGCCTCTGGAATTGATGACCAACGTTCCTTGGGGAGCCATCTCGTATCCCAGGGTGGCCAGTCCGTTCGCCTTGCGGATATCTCGTAATTTCAGGTTCAGCTCCTCGGCTGTCTGGGCATCAAGACGTCGACCCAGAAATGCAGTGAATTGATTGCTTGACGGCACCTTGTGCAGTGACTGACTGGAAATATCGCGGACAACCAACTGCAGGATCGTGGGGGTCGATCGCAAAAAATAGGGGCCGATCCGGTCAGGGTTGTAGACAACCAGTTCGCGGGATTCGGAAATCCGGGCGGCAAGGGCATCCAGTTCACTTTGCTTGGAGGCCACCGCCTGCCTTCCACGCTCGAGAATGGTTTCCCAACGGCCGAAATCCAAGGCAAAGAGGTCGTACAAGGAAGGCTGGAACACCAAGTCCGCCAATGGATGCTGCACCCGCGCCTTCTCCTGGGTTACCAGGATGATGGTCTGCATCGCCATCGCCGAAAGACTTTCGAGCTGGTCGTAGTCTTGTATCTGCTGCGCATTCACATCACTGGCGATGACAATATCGGCGCCCATCGAACGGGCCAGAGCAACAGGGAGGTTGTCAGTGACTCCCCCGTCCACGGCGAGCATACCCTTTTTAAGCGGATAGGGGGTAAAGATGATGGGAATGGAGATACTGCTGCGGATGGCGTTGACCAAGGATCCAGCACTGCAGACCAGTGCCTCTCCGCTGACTGCATCAGTCGCCACACAGCGAAACGGTATGGGAAGGGAATCAAAATCAATCGTATCGTCATACCTGCTGAACAGATATCCCAATAATTCCAAAATCCTCTGATCACCAATCAAGGCAGGAGCATCCCCGACTCCTTTGTCTCCGAAACCAAGGGAGAATGCATGGTCGTGGGTGTAGGTGAACACTTCATCCTGCACACGCGAGGTATCAAGCACCGGTTCGGAAAACAACCCGGTCAAGTCTGTCTCGGTGATGAGGCTCTTGATTTCCTTTGGCGTGTATCCGGCACTGTACAGAGCCCCGACGAGGGCTCCCATACTGGTTCCGATCACCAGATCGATGGGAATGCCCGCCTCTTCCAAGGCCTCCAGGACGGCAATATGGGCCATCCCACGGGCCCCGCCACCTGAAAGCACCACCGCCACCTTGTCAGGGGAGGCGAACAATGAGGAGCTGACTGCCAACAGCAGAAGTACCAGAAGCGCCCGCCTCATCATTTCATCCCACCTTGGATCCCAGAAAGTCCTGATTGCCGTTCAAAAAGGAAAGATAATCCATCTCTTTTCGCGTATCCAGCTGTAGTCGGGTCACCCAAAGCAAACCTGAACCCGTGGCAATGGCGATGCCTTTCCCTTTTTGCTTTGCCACCACTGTCCCCACCGGTGCCTGCATCGCTTCGCCGTCGGAGCCATCCTGAGCGAAATTTCCCTGAACGCCGGTCAGAAACAGGACCTGCCCCTTCCAAACGGTCCTCGCCTTGGGCCAGGGGTACATGGCCCTGACCTGCGCATGCAATGACGCAGCACTCTGGGAGAAATCCAACTCCCCCATTGCCGGGTCGAGCAGTCTGGTGTAGGTGGCTTCGCCCTGTTGGGGAACAAAACGTGCAGAACCGGATTGCAGGGCCGTAAAGGCCTCTACAGCCAGATCAGCGGCTGCTTCGCTGACAAATGCGGTCAAGCTTTCTGAGGTCTCATCTCCTTGCAACGAAAATGACCGAACAGCAAGCAAATCCCCACTGTCCATCTGCGCAGCAATCCGTTGGATGCTGATCCCGCTCTCTCTTGCTTGGCTGAGAATGGCTCCTTGGATCGGACTGGGACCTCGCAGCAAAGGAAGCAGGGAAGGATGGATGTTCAGCTTTTCTCCGGAAAACAGCGAGAGGAACTTGGGACCGAAGAGCCGTCCATAGGCGAAGCACACCAAGGTATCACATCCTGAGCGTTGGACCATATTCCGAGCTTCGCTTCCCAGATGGTCGAATTGAAGCACGGGAAGGCCCAGACGCAACGCCTCCTGCTTGACCGGCGACGGAAGGAGGGCCTTGCCCCTTGCTCCCGGTTTATCGGTATTGGTCAACACCGCTCCAACCGTACAGCATTCCGACAAGGCCCGTAGTGTAGGTACCGCGATTTCTGCAGTTCCTGCAAACAAAATCCTCACAACGTCCTGCTCCTGCGTCCTTTGGTCCGCTTTTCATATGCCTTGACCATCTTCCCCCGTTCCTCTTCATCAAGACGATCGATGAACAGCACCCCGTTGAGATGGTCATACTCATGCTGTATGGCGCGGGCAAGCAATCCCTCCGCTTTGACAGTGAACGCCTTGCCTTCAAGGTCCTGAGCCTGAACCGTCACCCGGGCCGGCCGCTGTACATCATGCCAAACCCCGGGGATGGAAAGACAGCCTTCCTCAGCAGTCTCCGTTTCAATGGAAGTCTCCAGGATCTGGGGATTTACATAAGCTCTCCGCTCCTTTCCCTGGATGTTGATCACAAACAAACGGCTGCCTACCCCTACCTGCGGAGCGGCAAGACCGACCCCGTCGGCCTCAGTAAGCGTTTCAAACATGGCATCGACCAGGACCCTGAGTCCGCTATCGAATTTGGTTATCGGTTGGCACTTTTCTGTAAGTACCTCTTCTCCAAGTGTATATATATCCAACATAGTACATCAACTATACCAACACCCCGTACAATGGTCAACGTTCATCCAACTTGTACAACCACAGGACAAAGCAGGGAGTTCTCTAGGCAATATATCTAGACAGATTTAGAATTGTGTACACGATTGTTTTTTTTCATCAGATGGAGAGTCAGAAGGAGGTGCCTATGCGCACAACACTGCTTGCTACGTTCTGTATCCTGCTCCTTTTCTCTGTATCCTGTGACCAAGACGGGGAGACCAATCTCAACCCTACGCAGAAAACCATTCAATCGCTCCTTGAGGAACTGCATACCGCCGATGAGGAAGTGGCCGCTTATTATCAGCAACACAGCAACTATCCCGACCACTACACCAAAACAGACAGCGGCACGACCTTCACCCGTACGTATTCAGCATATGTGAATGCGAATTCGGTGACCATCACCGGTACGGATACGTTCACCGGAAATCCTCCTCCAAGTGCCGAATCCAACTACGGCAAGCTGGATATGACGTTCAGCGGAGGTTCGATCGGTACGGCAACCCAATTCATCTTGGAAGTGACATTTCCCAAGAATGCTCCACCGATCTGCACCAAATGCACGCTCGATGGTCAGGATGTAACTTCCGATGCAACCGAGATGGATCTGGAGCTGGAAGACCAGATGGAATGAAGAAGAGCAAACAGGGTATACGCTACAGCAGCTGCAATGGATCCATATCCACTTCCAGATAGACGCTGGAAGGAGGCGCGTAGGAAGCCAATACGGTTGCCACTGCATGATGGGTGAGTGCTGCATCATTTCCTGACACCAACACATGATAACGGTAGTTGCCTGCTATCTTCTCAAGCGGGCATGCATTGCTGCATAAAAGCTGAACATCGGCAACCTGAGAAAAGAGCCCTTCCAGCACTTCTGCTTCCCGGGCGACCTTTTGTTGGCTGCGCCCCCGCAGCACCAGATTGACCAGACGGCTGAAAGGAGGAAATCCAGTTTCCCTGCGGATGGCAAGCTCCTCCTCATAGAAGCCCTGCAGGTTCCCTGCCATTGCGTATCCGATCGCAGGATTCTCCGGATGAAAGGTTTGGATGACCACCTTGCCTTGGTCATTGTACCGCCCTGCCCTTCCTGAGACCTGCGTGATGAGGCTGAACGTCCGTTCCTGGCTGCGGAAATCGGGAATATTCATCCCGCTGTCGGCAAGTACGATACCCACCAACTCCACCAACGGGAAATTCAACCCTTTTGCAACCATCTGGGTTCCCAGCAGGATATCGATCTCACCGTTGCGGAATTGGGAAAGCACCTCGCCCACATGCCCCTTCTTTTTTGCGCTGTCCGTATCGAGACGGGCGAGACGGGCGGAAGGAAACAACACCTTGATCTCCTGTTCGACCATTTCCGTCCCAAAGCCGCTGTACCCGACATCCAGGCTCCTGCACTCAGGACAGACCTTCATCACGGATGTTCGATACCCGCAGTAATGGCAGACCATCTGGTTCTGACTCTTGTGGTACGTCAGGGCAACGGCACAGTGGGGGCATCGCAACTCATACCCGCAGCTGTGGCAGTGGAAGAAATAGGAAAACCCTCTGCGGTTGAGAAACAGGATGACCTGATGCTTGCGTTCAAGGGTACGCTTGATTTCCTGCTTCAAGGTGGTGCTGATGAGATCCTTCTCGAAAGCAAGATTCACCACCTCCATCGTCGGCATACGGCCGCCGGAGACCCGCTTTGTCAGTTCCAGCTTCTGCACCTGTGAACCCTGCTGCATCATGCTGTATGCTTCCAAGGAGGGGGTGGCACTTCCCATGACCAACACGGCGCCTTGGGCCTGACATCGATGTTGGGCGACTTGACGGGCGTGATAACGAGGAGTATTCCCGCTTTTATAGCTGCTTTCATGCTCCTCATCGAGAATGATCATTCCCAAATTCGCAAAGGGAGCAAATACAGCACTTCGTGCTCCGATTGCAAGCGAAACCTCTCCGTCGAGGATCCGTTTCCATTGTTTCAGGCGCTGGCTCGGGGTCAGAGCTGAGTGCAGGATGGCAACCTTGTTGGAGAACCGATTCGCCACCTGCCGAGCCAGTTGATGGGTCAAGGTGATTTCCGGCACCAGATAGATGACGGACTTGCCCTGGGCGATGACCTGTTCGGCACACCGAAGGAAGACTTCGCTTTTCCCACTACCGGTAACCCCATAGAGGTAGTACATCGGCTTTTGGGCGCGCATGATCGTCTGGATGGCCAGCTCCTGTTCGTCACTGAGATGTTCGACCCGGTCGAAATCCAGGTCTTCCTCTATGTCCAGCGCGTTTGTGCTGCTGTCCCGCCTTCCCCCGGGCAACATCATACTCAGGGCTTCACCGGTGCTGCACAGATAAAAGCGGGACATCCATTGGGCCAGATCGATGATGGATTGACCGTACAAAGGCTCGACGTCGATCACGCGTTTTATTGGCTTGAGTACATATTCTGCAGAGAAGGTTTCCAAGGTGTCGACCACATACCCGGTCATTTCCCGTTTCCCAAACGGGACCACAACGCGCAAGCCCACTACCACCTGGGATGCAAGCTGTTCAGGTACACTGTAGGTGAAGGACTGCTTGACCGGCAGATCCAGCACCACCTCCACAAAAGCCGTCATCAGGATCTCCCGCCCTGCGCAAGTTGCAAATATTGGGCGACTTTTTTCAAATCCTCCCAGACCGGGCGTTTCAGGTCCATATTGCGAAGTACCCCGGCAGGGTGGTAGGTGACCATGACCGGAAGGCCTTCATACCTCAGGAACCTGCCCCGCAGTTTTCCCACTCCCTCATCAACCTGAAGCAGGGAACGGGCTGCTACCGAACCGACCAATAAAAGGATCTGTGGTTTGACCAACTGGATCTGTCGTTTCAAATAGGGGATGCATGCCTGTACTTCGTCAATCTGCGGATCCCTATTTTGCGGAGGCCGGCACTTGACGATGTTGGCAATATAGACATTGGTTTCTCTGCTCATCCCTATGGCGGAAAGCCAGCTGTCCAGATATTTCCCTGCTTTTCCGACGAAGGCGCGACCACTCGCATCCTCCTCGGCACCGGGACCTTCGCCTATGACCATCAATGGGGCCGGGGCGACGCCCTCTCCAAAAACGGTATTCGTTCTTCCTTCCTGCAACCGGCATTTAGTACATTCACGGACCAGCGTCTCCAACTGACGAAAATTGGTTCCTTGGATGGAAGTACGGTCCACCGGCAGGGGGAGCAAGGCATCAATCAGATTGGAAAAGTCTCCATCAGCAGACTGCACAGGACTTGCGGAGAGCAAGGACTCTGCATCATCCAAAAGTTTGAGGAACTGCCCAAGACCGGCACTGAGTTGTTCGCGTTTTTGTTCCATCTCACTCATGTTCCTGCTCCTCGAACCATGCGTATTCCTGCTCATCATAACTGATACGGTATAAATACAGACCACAGGCCGAGGCGGTTCGCCCGGCCAGACTGCGGTCCTTCGCCTCCAGGATGTCGGAAAAATCCTGCACCGTCTTCCCCTTCTGGGCGAATTCCATCATTGACCCCACCAAGGAGCGTACCATTTTGTATAAAAAGGCATTCCCACAGATGGTATAGGTGAGCAACGGCTTGCCCCATCGATCAGTCTCGATGTCCCAATAAGATTCGTAGATGTCACGCCACTTGCTTGGGCAAAGATCTCCACTGGCGGTGAAGGTCGTAAAATCGTGGGTGCCCTGCACGTTCTTCGCATACCCGTTGAGCAGTTCCAAGGAAGGGAATTCCTTGATTTTCGCAACCAACAGGTCGTCGAAGGCGGTCATATCCCGTTCTTGCTTGAAATAATACCGATACATGCGAGCCATGGAGGTAAAGCGTGCATGAAAAGAATCATCGACTTCACTGCTTTCCAGAATCCGGATATCCGGGGGGAGTAGGCGGTTGAGCGCAAGCGAGAACTTCTCCGCCTTGATTTTCTGGTTCTTGATATCCATATGACAGACTTGGCCGAGCGCATGCACCCCGCTGTCGGTCCTCCCACTGCCGATGACCTCGACGTCCTCATTGATCATCTGCTTGACGGTCTCTTCGAGGACTAGGGCGACGGAGGTGGCATTCGCCTGACGTTGCCAACCGCTGTAATGTTTGCCATGGTAGGAAACGGTCATCCTGATTCTTCGCCTTCCGGGTGCAAGCGGTTCAAGTGCAGGTCGTTTCCAATCAGAACGGGCCATCCGAACCTCCTGTAAGCACCACCATGGCGACCGCCACCGGTTTGTCATGACTGATCGAGAGGAGAATCGTCCTGTGTGCTACCATTTCCTCAGCCTTTGCCTGTACACGCATCACCGGTTCTCCGTAGGGTCCCCGCTCAACCCAGATATCCTGGAGTCGGAGATTCCGCAACCCGGTTCCCAAGGCTTTTCCCAAGGCTTCCTTTGCCGCGAACCGTCCGGCAAGGAACTCAGCCTGCCGCTCTTCGCCCAAACCAAGGGAATCCTCGATTTCCTGAGGATGAAACATACGATTGCGCACTGCATCCGAAAGCCTGGCGATCCGTTCAATATTTACGACATCTATGCCGATTGCCAGTGCCATCAGGGAGCACTCCTTTGTCCGAAAAGAATCCTGTACTGTGTGGGATCAGCCAAGAGAGCGATCCCCGCGTTGTCGAACATCTGCTGGTCGTACTTGAGGACCACCACGCGGGTGGCGATGCCTTCCTCCGTTACGGTGGAGAAATCGATGCTTGCCTCAATGGCATTGGGGTCGACCAAGTAGATGATATCCTCATTGCCCTTGATGCTCACCTGCACGGAATTCGGCACCAAGCTCTTGGCGTCCATCGTCTGGGGAAGCTTCACCGTAAGTGGAATGGTGACCAAACGAGCCCCCACCGTGGAATATTGGATGAAGGCATACACCAAGAGGGCGAAAACCAGGGAAAGGACCTTCGCAGGCCAATTGTACAGCAAGGATTGAACGTACTTATTCAACTTCATCGCTGCCTGCCTCCTGGAGTATCTCCTCTGGGGTGATGTCATGATAACTGAACAAAGCAAGCAGCATCCGCTTGATTGTATTGGGATCGAGATCATAGTAGAGATTGGCATTGTAGGTCATGCTGATGGCTCCGGTTTCCTCGCTGACAACCAACACCACTGCATCCGATTCCTCCGCAAGCCCCAAAGCGGCCCGATGCCGGGTACCGAAACTTTTCTTGATATCGGTCTGTTCACTGAGCGGGAGATAACAGCCGGCGGCTAGAATGCGGCCTCCCTGCACTACCATGGCTCCATCATGGAGCGGAGTGTCATGGTCGAAAACGGTCAGGATCAGGCTGGTGGATAGATCGGCATTCAGCCGGGTCCCGCTGTCGATGATGTTCTTGATGCCCAACCTTCTGGGGAAGACGATGAGCGCACCCCTGCGTTTGTTCACCAAGACGTTGCACGCATTGAGAATGGAATCGATCTGGTCGGAACTGGTTGTCTGCGTACCGATGCGGAACAGTCGGCTGCGTCCGCTCCATACTTGGGTGAAGGACCGACGCAGTTCCGGCTGGTAGACGATGCAAATAAAAATGGTGGCAGGAACGGAGATGTAGCGGAAGAACCAAAGCAGGACTTCCAGTTGCAGGATATAGCTGACGGCATAGGACGCAAACAACACGACCAGGACTTTTATGATCTGCTGGGCCTTGGTCTGTGCGATCGCAACATAGAAACGATAGAATACCCATGCAAGCACCCCAACCTGCAAGGTCGGGCGCAAAAACTTCAGCAGGGTCTGCATCGTATCACTCACCATCGAAAAAGCTACTCCTCTTCATGCTCCGTCGAAACCCAATCAAGGGTGCGATTCACCGCCTTCTTCCAGAAACGGATCTTTTGCATCCGCTCCTGCGCTTCCATCTTCGGTTCCCATCGGCATTCTTCCTGCCAATAGGCGGCAAGTTCATCCAAATCCTTCCACACCCCGACCGAAAGACCGGCGGCATAGGCGGCCCCGAGCGCAGTGGTCTCCACAACCAAGGGGCGTATGACTGGAATCCCCAGGAGATCCGCCTGGAACTCCATCAACGGTTTACTGTTGGTCAGTCCCCCGTCAACCTTGAGCGTCGTCATTTCGATCCCGCTGTCCTTTTCCATGCCCTTGAAAATATCGTGGGCCTGAAAGGCCGTTGCTTCCAGAATGGCCCTGCACAGGTGGGCTCGGGTTACAAAACCAGTGAGACCGGCAATGACACCACGGGCATCAGAACGCCAATACGGGGCGAACAATCCGCTGAAGGCGGGAACAATGTATACTCCGCCGCAGTCTGGCACAGAGGCGGCCAGTTTGTCCAGTTCCTTCGGGTCTTGCACAATCTTCAGGTTATCGCGCGCCCACTGCACCAAGGAACCGGCAACGGCGATCGAGCCCTCCAGTGCATACATCGGCTTGTCGGTCCCTATCTGGTAGGCAACGGTGGTCAGAAGCCCTTGTTCGGAGGCAACCGCCTGGTGGCCGGTATTCACCAGCAGAAAACAACCGGTCCCGTAGGTACTCTTGCCAAGGCCTTCGGAAAAACAGGCTTGCCCGAACAAAGCAGCCTGTTGGTCGCCTAGAATGCCACAAACCGGGACCTCGCAACGAAGCGGGCCACTGGGTGAAGTAGTGGCGTAGACCACTCCCGAGGAAGGTACGATGGTCGGCAAGGCTTGCCTAGGGATGTTGAAGAGTGCAAGCAACTCATCATCCCACTGACAGGTCTCTATGTTCATCAATAAATACCGGGAAGCATTGGTGACATCGGTGACCAATGCCTTACCTCCGGTAAGGTTCCACGTAAGCCAGGTGTCGATGGTACCGAACACCACGTCCCCTTTCGTTGCCGCATCGCGCAAATCCGGTACGGAATCGAGCAGCCAGGCAATCTTGGAGGCGGCGAAATACGGGCTGAAGATCAACCCACTGCGTTTCTGCAGGAATGAGGCGTCCACCTTCGTCTTCAGTTCCTCAATCAGGTCAGCCCCCCTGAGGTCCTGCCATACGATCGCATTATGCCAGACCTTGCCGGTCTTGGGGTTCCATGCAATGATCGTCTCGCGTTGGTTGGTGATGCCGATGCCTTGTATATCGGTACCCTGCAGATTCGCTTTCTTCAGGGCCTTGCTGATGCATTCACAGCTGTTGTCCCATATTTCCCAAGGATCATGCTCGACCCAACCGGGTTTGGGATAGATTTGCTGATGTTCCACCTGATGGGAAGCAACGATGATTCCTTTTCCGTCAAATACAATAAACCTGGTACTGGTCGTCCCCTGGTCCAACGCTCCGATATAGTTCACGCACAACCTCCTTCCGTATAGGCTAGTATAGCTTCTCACCCTTGATTTTGAAAGGCCAAAAACATGAAAGCAACCCTACCGTCAAACCTTCCGTCCATGATATACTGCTGTCTATGAAACTCAAAGAAATTCTTGCATGTGTCGACGGGAAATTGGTCTGTGGGGCTTCCCATCTGGAAGATGAGGTACAACGTGGCTTCGCCAGCGATCTGATGAGCGATGTATTGACCATCCTGGAGGATGACATCCTCCTGATAACCGGGCTTTCCAATAATCAGGCGATCAGGACGGCGGAGATGAGTGACATCACCAATATCCTGCTGGTACGAAACAAACGCCCGAGCCAAAGCATGATCGACATGGCCAACGAGCTGAACATTTCCCTTTCCTACACATCCTACTCCCTGTTCAAAACCAGCGGATTGCTCTTCGCAAAAGGGTTGGAACCGGTATACTGAGATGCGACAGGAATACCTCGTCCCGGCCCAGGACTTCTCAGTTGCAGGCCTAGCATCCAGCAACCTGAAGCGGCTGCTCAAACAACTCAACATCCCCCCTTCCTTGATCAAGCGGATCATCGTCGCAGTCTTTGAGGCGGAAATCAATGTAATCGCCCATTCCTATGGGGGGAGGATCATCTGTGACCTGGGGGAGGAGGAAATCCGCATCGAGGTCATCGATACTGGTCCGGGTATCGCCGATCTCGAGCTTGCCATGACCGAGGGGTGGTCCACAGCCAGTGAAAAAGTCCGGGAACTCGGGTATGGGGCTGGCATGGGCCTTCCCAATATCCGAAAAAGCTGCGACCACCTGTCCATTTCCACAAAGGCTGGCGACCACACCCATATATCGATGACGTTTTCGGTGAAGGAGGGGGCGTGAACGAGCATTTGGCAAGCCATGCACTTGAAGTGCTTTTCAAGCAGTGCAGAGGATGCACCCATTGCATGAAGGTCTGCCCGACCAGCGCCATACGCATCCAACGGGGAAAGGCTTTCATCAAAGAAGAACTGTGCATCGACTGCGGCCAATGCCTCGCATCCTGCCCCAACCATGCGATCCGCGTGCAGCAGGAAAGCCTCTCGAAGATCGAACAGTTCACGTATCGTTGTGCAATCATACCAGCAGCCTTCTTTGCCCAGTTCCCCGAATCAATCACCCCGTCACAGGTGCTCTTTGCCCTTGGCAAACTTGGGTTCACCCATACCTATCTGGCGGAAACCGGTGTGGACATCCTCTCGCATCTCCAGAAGGAAGCACGCGCTTCGCTCTATCCTCTGATCAGCAACTACTGCCCGGCTGTGGTGCATCTGATCCAGATCCGTTTTCCCCTGCTGGTGGAAAACCTGGGTACACTCCGTCCGCCGGCTCAGGTCACCGCCCTGTTCGCCAGAAGCGAGCTGGCCTCGCTTGGGGGAACGCTGGGCATATTCTATCTGACTCCGTGTGCGGCGAAAATCGCCCAATTCAGGACCGAAGGTTCCGAGGAAGGCCGGCTCTTTGATGGGATTCTGAAGTTCGACACGGTCTTCAACCAGATCAACGCCATTTTGGCGAAACAGAAATCGGAATCAGGAGCTAGAAACCACGAGCTCACCTTTCCCTACGCAACCCAGCAGTCCCTGCTGTGGAGTCTGGTCAAAGGAGAACTCGTCGGCAAGGGCGGACGTACGTTGGCGGTGGATGAGATGCACAACGTCATTGAATTCTTGGAAATCCTGGAAGATTCAGAACAGACAAACCTGCAGTTCCTGGAGCTGGAAGCCTGTGCAGAAGGATGCGTCGGCGGCATCCTTACGATACGCAATCGCTTCCTCGCCTCGGAGAGTCTGCGCCATTGGGCTGACAGCCTGCCGTCCTGCCTTCCCGAGCAAGCGGTTGCACGGATCGAGCAACAAAGACAAAATCTTGCGCCGAACCTCCACCTTTCCCCGTTCGAGGCAAAAGCAGTGCTCGGCCTTGACAGCGACCATACGAAAGCACTTCACAAAATGGAGAAAGTGGAACAGATCGTCTCAGCCTTGCCGGGAATCGACTGCGCGCTCTGCGGCAGTCCCTCCTGCCGCGTGCTTGCCGAGGATATCGCAAAGGGCGATGCTTCGATCCGACAGTGTGTCGTCCTCAAACTCAAGGATCCCAAGCAACTGAACGCTCTGGCAAAAATCTGGGGCAGGCGTACTACAGGGGCAATCGAATAGCGGGACGATCAAGCAAGGGTTGTTTTTCCTTTTCGGTTTCAAGCAGCTGGGATCCGGAGAGCACCACGTAGGCGTCTTCCTCATTCGCCAGGTTCATGAGCTGCCTGGCACCCTGCTTCAAGGCTTCGCTGTCCAACGACAATAATTGTTCGCGCCTGTTGGCACGGAATTCATCTGAAATTTGATACAGCAACCTTCTGAAGGCAAGAATAGCATCCTGACTGGGAGAAAGTGGTTTGAGCTCCGACCCGATGAGGGCGATCAATGCATTCTCCCGATGTTTGGTCTCAACGTCCGTTTCTGCATATTTGGCAAGAATCCGCTTGAAATCCGCCCAGGTTCCTGCAATCCGCGGATCTCGATAACTGGTGAAGACAAACATTTGCTCCATGACGTCGGCATTGGCCGAAACCCCATAAGCTCCCCCTTGCCCTCGGATGACTTCCCAAAGGTCGTTGCCGGTGAGGATCTGGGCGAGCAGCACCTGGGCGGCCTGCTCCACGCTTCCCCGCTTGCTGGTGCGCATTGCATAGGCTGCATAACTTACTGCCGATGGCAATCGGTACAGTTGCACATCATGGACCGTGCCGGTACTCACCTCGGCATAGTTGCGCTGCAAGCGGACAATCTTTTCACCCACCGGAAAAGCAGTGGAGAACCGTTCCCAAACCGGCAGCAAGGAGGCGACCTGCTCCTCATCGCAGTTCATGTGCAGTACCAGACGATTCCGATTATTCAGCTTTCTCTGTAATGCGAGCAGCTCCCCTGCCAAAGCCGGCAGCTGTTCATCGGTGATGGTTTCCAAAAAGAACCACTGGTGCAGACCGGAAAGCAACTCCCCCTCATACTGGATCGGGCTGAAAACCCTGGCTGCGCACAGGCTGGCGAAGCTATGGGCGCTGTAGGTGATGCTGTCTGCAAAATCCGTCCGATAATTGTTCAGGACCAGCTTGATCTGCTTCAGGTCGTCGACCTTCGCCTCGGTAAGGAGCCGTTGCAGGAAGAGCATGGCCTCCTCAAAGTCCTCCAACAGCGTCTTGGTTCGGCACAAAACCACCAAGGTATCCTCATCGGTACAGGAAGAACCCAATTCAGGGAAGTAGGAAACATCCCCGGTCAGATGCTTGAGACGATTGGAAACCTGTGCATAGGAGAGTTCAGCCATCGAAGTGGTCTGGACCAACCGGGTGTAGAAAGGAAGCAGCAACAGTTCGCGATCGCTCAGGTCCTCTATGCGGAATGCAAAATCAGCATACACGATCTTGTTGCAGAACAGCGTCCGAACAAACAGCGGTTGACCGCCGGCTTCCATGAGACTATGGGTGTTCGGTTTGATGGAGGACGGCAGATCATCCAGATGCAGATAGGGTACCGTCGCCAACGCTTCGGGAGTATCGGTCTCCCGTTCAAACTGCAGGAACCGTTGGTTCTGTTGTTGGATCTGTTTCAACCCTTTCTTTCCCAGTTCCCCTGCAATCTGTGCTGCATATTTGGCGATGGCATCCGTCTGACGCTTCTGGTGCTCGCTATCCGGTTTGACGGTGACCAGACAGCGATGCTGGTTGTTCAAGAGGTTCGTTTCAATCCAATGCTCGAAATATCGAGGGTCCGCTGCGACCAGACGTTCCAGCGCCTCCAAGGGTTTGGAAGATTCTATGGTTGCAGTTGGTCCAAGATCGAAAAGCCACCCGCGCAGCGAGCGGTTGAGTGCCCTAAGGCCGTTGGGCATGCCGCCGGGAATCTCCCGTTGCTTGAAGCGCGATCGTTTGAGCGAGGATGCAACCAGGTCGGGGTCCAATCCATCCTTGACGATCGCTTGCAATGCATTCAGAATGCACGCCCGTGCCTGCTCCGCTTTCTCGGCCTCAATGCCTTTGAAACCAACAAGGAAAGGCATCTGTCGAAAATCTGCACTCATCCCGCTTTCCGGAGAAATATCCAGACCCAATTCACTATCCAACAGGGCTTTGTACAACGGGGCCGCCGGATTTCCCAACAACAGGTCGACCAACGTCGAGAGGGTGACCACCTCGATGGGATCGGTGACTTCACTCGTCGCCCAGGAAAGGACGATGGAGGCATTCTCTGCAGTCTGGCCTTCTTCCATCGGGCTGGTGAACATGACCCTGCGTTCGCTTTTCCAAGGCTGGGAAAGCGGACACAGACTGTTCACGCGCAGCGAACCGCGGGTTTTCAGGTATTCTTGGTCAAGAAAAGCCAATTTTTCCCCAATCTCCAGGTCTCCGTACAGGAAAAGCTTGCAGTTGGAGGGATGGTAGAATTGGCTGTAGAAGGAGAGGAACTGCTGGTAATCGAGCCGGATGATCTGCTCGGGATTCCCCCCTGATTCAAATGCATAGGGAGTGTCGGGAAACAGCGTACGGATGCTGCCTTTGCCGACGATCGAGTCATGATCCGAACCGTCGCCGAGCATCTCATTGTACACCACTCCTTCGAAATGGCAAGTCTCCTCTTCGCAGACCAGCCGGACCCCTTCCTGCCAGAACGTCTCTTCCCGAAGGGCTGGAGCGAACACGGCATCGGAATAGACATTGAACAGGTTGTCGAAATCCTTCTTGAGCGGGCTTGCTACCGGATAGAGGGTCTTGTCCGGATAGGTCATCGCATTCATGAAGGTGTTGGTACTTCCTTTGAGGAGCGCCATGAAGGGGTCACGGACCGGATAGCGCTTGGAACCAGCCAATACGCTGTGTTCAAGGATATGGGCTATGCCGCAGTCATTGTTGGGAAGGGTTCTGAAGACGTAGCTGAAGAACAATTCAGTGTCGTCATTGACCAGTTGGAACACTTCCATGTTGGTCTCGATATGCCGAAACAGGTATCCGATTCCCTTGTATTCCTCAAGCGGGGTGATTTCCACCAACTGGAATCCCGAGACCTCATCACCCACTGCCCATTGCCGTTCACTCATGCGTACGCGCTCCTCTGTACAGAGGACACTAGCACGAGTGAAGGCAATTGACAACCCTCGCCTCCAGCGCTAGGTTTGGGTATGCACGCTATCGGATTCCATACCAGTATCGCCCAAGGATTGCACCTTGCCCCGGCCAGAGCCCGAGCATTGGGTGCCGATGCCATGGGTATGTTCACCAAGAACCAGCGCCAATGGAAAACCAAGGATTTGGAAAAGGATGAGATAGCACGTTTCACATCTGCCTTGGCGGGAGCAGACATGGAACCCGGCCACGTATTGGTCCATGATTCCTACCTGATCAATCTATCACACCCTGATGCGACAAAGCGAAGACAAAGCATCGAAGCATTCCTGGTGGAGATTCAACGGGTGGATGCTCTCGGATTGCATCTTCTCAATTTCCATCCAGGTTCACATCTGGGTTTACTGAACGAGCAAGAAGCCCTTACCTTGGTTGCCGACAGTCTGGACGAGGCCCTCAGTCGAAGCGAACGGGTGACCGCTGTCATCGAGAATACTGCCGGACAGGGAAGCAATCTGGGGTCCTCGTTCGAGAGCCTTGCTTCGCTGTACGAGAAAATCCGGCACAAGGATCGGATCGGTTTCTGCCTGGACACCTGTCACTGCCATGCCGCAGGTTATGACTTGAGCTCTGTTGAACGGTTCGAGCAGGTCATTGCACGGTTTGATCAGCTAATCGGGCTTTCCTTGCTTTCCGGCATGCATCTCAATGATGCGAAGTACCCAATGGGCAGTCGTCTTGACCGACATGCAAGCCTTGGAGCGGGGACGATCGGATGGGAAACCTTTGAACACATCTGCGGCGATGAGCGCTTCAGCGGCATCCCTTTGATCTTGGAAACCCCTGACCCCACCCTTTGGAAAGAAGAAATCAACCGATTGCGGAAGGGAGGACAAAGGTGAATAGGAAACCGTTTGCCAAGCCGATGCTGTTCGGCCACCGGGGATCTGTGGTCGACCATCCGGAGAACACCCTTGCAGCATTCGCCGCTTGTCTGAAAAACCGCATCGACGGCATTGAGTTGGATGTGCAACGCTGCAAGACCGGTGAACTGGTGGTCATCCACGATTATGATCTGAAACGGGTAGCCGGGAATCCTCAGAAAGTCAAGGATCTGGATTATGCGCAACTGAAGGAATTCGATGTAGGTCAGGGGCAGCATATTCCCTTGTTGGAGGAAGTGTTCGCCCTATGCAAACGGGATTGCTTCTATGACATCGAACTCAAGAGCGAGGGAATCCAGAGCGACGGCTTGGAACAGGCGCTCTTCCAGGCCATTCTGAAAGCCGGCCTTTCGGACCGGGTATTCGTCAGTTCGTTCAATCCGGTAAGCCTGCTTCGCTTCAGAACCATCAGTAGACACAGCATACCTACCGCGCTGATCTATGCGGATGAACCATCACTTCCCAGGATCCTTCGCCATGGGTTCGGGCGGTTCCTTGCCAAACCCGACTATCTCAAACCTCAGCATGCATTGGCCGAGGAGGCATTACGTCTCCCCTATCAAATCTGTCCATGGACGGTGGATGACCCGATGCAGGCAAAACGACTGCTTGCCCAAGGAGTCATGGGGATGGTCAGCAATAATCCACTGCTTCTCACCTACCTGTTCAACGATTGAACAGATAGGAACCCGCCACATATGCGGCAATCCGGCCGAAACGCTTGAAGGCTTGTTCCCGGGCCACCGAGGCGCTGTCTCCGAAGCCGGTGGCCTGTACTTCCTGGGTATCTGCAACTAGTTTCTTGGTGGCCACTTCATACAGCTGGACCCGTCCTGAAAGCACGGTCACCGAAGTCTGTTGCACCGTATCCTCCACCGCGATCCCCACCGTTCCGAGGAAGGCGAGCTTCGCCTTCGGGTAATTGTCGGCTATCATCTGAAGCTGTTGTTCCAGCTCCAGTGCTTGCAGATCAATCTTTTGTACGGGGATCGCATCCAGGGCCATTTCCTCGCTGAATGTCTCCAGCGCATCAGAGCCTTCCTGCAATTGACCGTCCATATTGAATTGCTGGATCTCTGCAACAGCCGGCCGATCGGCTACCAAAGAGGTGAAGGCGTAGGGAAAATCGATGCGGCAGGCTTGTAAGGCAGCAACAATCGCATCACGTTGTCCGGAAGGGAGCCCCTTGGAAAGCCGGGCCAGGAGATCGGAGAAATCCAGGGTGAAAGTGACCACCCCGGTCTTGAGCAACCCTTGGTTGTAGGGCACGAACGTGAAGAACCCGTCGCTTGCCGTATTGAACTGCAAGGAATCGGTGTATTGCATGCCCAGGCTGTTCCTTGCCTCGAAGGTTGCCGAAACCTTTGCGTTGAGAACTTTCGGGGAAAGCAATCTGCTTTTCCTCTGAACGGAAACCGTAACTTTTGCTTGGGTGCTGTCTTGTCCTTTGAGGGTGAAACGGAGTGCTTCCACAAACCCTTGGGCTTTCTCCAACAGGTAGGAGAGTTCGTGCTTTTTTTGGCTTACCGGCCCTTGGGCGGACAACAGGGCAGCCTCGAGGTAGAAGCGTATTGCCTTGGTGTCATCATTGGCGCGGTATGCTTTGTCAGCCTCAACGATCAAGGCATCAATGTCCGCATCCCGTTTGAGCATTTCATTAGCCAGGCTCGTTCGCTTGCCGGACAGCAACTGCTCATCCATCCTTGCAAGCATGTATACTTGGGCTGGTGTACGAGGTTCGGCTTTGGTGAATTCGTTGGTGATGGTCAGCTTGAAGTCGGTGATGGCACCGGTCGTGGTCAATTCCCGGTAATACAGAGGCCGGATGTTCTGTCCGACATAGGCCGATATCTGTGAAATGATATCCTCATAAGCCGCCAAACGGGCATTATAGGGGACGGGATCGACGCCTTTTCCGACAAACGCAACCTGACCGCTCCTCGTCTGTGGTTCATAAACCCAGGAAGGCAGGCCTTCCACCTGTGCCCGCACCAAGTCGGAGAGGGAGGAACAGGAGACCAGAAGTAGACTGATGGCCAGAAGCAGCACGACAATGCGTTTCATGGTGTATAAGTGTACGCGCTTGACAGGCTGAGGAAAAGCCCTTGCTCTGCAATTGTCCCTGCATTGGCAATGAAACGGTTGCCACCGAGCAATAGGAAAGAGAAACTGCCGACTTGATAGGAGAAGCCGACGCTTCCTTGTGCACAGAGTACCTGCTGGGAAAGCGAGGTTGCATACCCATACCCGACACTCGAACGAGCCAGCACTGCAAGATTGCGCCACAGATGGCTTGCATCGGAAAATACGGAGGCAAGGGGAAGCTGTGACTGCAGTCCCACCGAAAGACTGACTGTTGATCCCGGGCGATACGCGGCTTCGAGAAACCACGAGAAAGGATAGACGGGAAACAAGGAGCCAACCGTAAGCGAGAAGCCCAATGCAAAAGAGACGTCCATATCCACAGAGAGAGAAACAGGATGCGAAAGCCGGGGAACCAAAGCCATTCCAAGACTGAGTTTTTTCCCTTCCGTCTGATCAAGCAACGACATCTGTTGGGCTTTGAACGTCTTGGAAACCACCACCGACCCGCGTCGGTTCCCCTGACCGTCCAAAACCCACCATTGGCTTCCCTCTTTCAGGGCCTTGGTCCCATATCCGGTGGAGAACCGGAAGGAAAGCGATTGCTCTCCGATCGGGTCGAGCAGGGCCAGACCGTCATACTCCAGATTTTCGGAAAGTCTGCGTTCCATAGTCCCAACAGGTTCGATGAGATCTTCCTCCAAGGTTCTTCCCTTGTATTGCAGATTCAACACATACCCGTCCTGTCCGTTTCGCCTCAGCATGGCCGAAAGCTCCCCATCCGCACCCAGACGGGGAAGCATCGAGCGCTCAAGCGAGCTTCTTGCCGCCTTCTGCACTTCCAGTGGTACGGTGTTTTCCGCCTGCCAGACAAGCGAAGCCGATGACAGACGGAAAAGCAGAAGCAGTACGGTCAGCAAAACGAGCCGTTTCATTTCGAAGATCCGACCTCGATGATCTTCAGGACCAAGGCGCAGGCATCCTCCATGGCCGGCAAAGCCGCCCATTCAAACCGCGAGTGCAGGTTGTGCCCTCCGGTGAAAATGTTCGGACAGGGGATGTTGCGTTCGTTGGCCATCCTCGCACCATCCGTGCCACCACGGATCACGACTTCCTCCAATTCCATACCCAGGCAACGACCGGCTTCATAAAGATTTTCCATGGCGAAGGGTTTGGAGCGGGCGATCAAGGCCATGTTGTAATATACGTATTTGGCATCGACGGTAACCGTTCCCTTCGGATACAAGGCTTGCGTCGCCTCTGCAAGTTGTTTCATCGCATCAATTCTTCGGTTCAGCTGCTCGAGATCGAAATCCCGAAGGTAGACGGTCAGGTCAACCTCGGTCGCAGTACCGGTGATGTTCTGTGCACAGTAGTATCCCCAGCGGCCGTCGGTCGCCTCGGGGCTTTCGGCCTGCGGAAGGGCGTTGATGAAGAAAGAAGCCATCGTCAAGGCATTGACCAACCTGCCGCGGGCCATTCCCAGATGGTAGCTCACCCCGCTGAAATGCACCTTCACCGTGGCGGCATTGAAACATTCGCTTTCCACCTCGAACCGCTTGCCGCCGTCGATGGTATAGCAGTAGTCGCAGCTGATCTTCTCATAGGGAAACTTGTCCATTCCCGCCCCGGTTTCCTCATCGCTGGTAAAAATGATTTCGATCGTTCCGTGTTTGATTTCCGGGTGTACACACAGATGGTGGACGGCACTCATGATTTCCGCCACACCGGCTTTGTCGTCGCTGCCGAGCAGGGTGTTGCCGTCGGTGACGATGATCGTCTGGCCGACATACCTGCTGAGCTCGGGGTTGTCCTCAGCCTTGAGCGTATAGGTCTCGTTCAGAACAACGTCTCCTCCCTCATACGCTTTGATCACTCTCGGTTTCACATGGTTTCCCATCACATCATCGGCGGTATCGACATGGGCCATGAAAGCAACCGTCGGGACTTCATGGTCCAGATTGGAAGGGAGATGCGCAATGACCACTCCATTAGGGTCGATCTGGACATCGGGAACCCCCATCGCCTGCAGTTCATCGGAAAGCAGGTTGAGCAGATCCCACTGCCCTTCGGTAGAGGGATGCTTGGTGGCGACCGCCTCCTCGTCACTCATCGTATCTATGACCGCATAGCGGAGAAACCGTTCCAGAATATCTGCTGACAATGCCTGTTCCATAGCAATATGCTCCTTCCTCGTTCGTGTTCACCGCATAGTATTCCACAAAGCGGGGAGAGGAGCAACCAATAAACCGTCAGACGGTGAAATCGTATTTGGTGAGCATCGGCTTGACCAAGTCGACCACATTGTACAAGGCGAATACACAGATGATGATGCCGGTAACCACCGGGCCCCGTTTGAGGGTATTGCCCACTGCCATAACGCTTGCCGCCAAGGCGTAGGAAAGCTCAGGTTCGGTGGTGACCGTCTTCAGCCATTCCTCGAAGCTTTCGTCGACCGTCCCTCCGAATTGATAATACCGCCAGATAGCCATGACGGTGTTCGACACCACTCCGGTAGCCACTGCTATGGCCGTCGCTGCCGAGATCTTGCCCCAGAAGACCACGGTGGGGATACAGGCATAGACCACCCCCGCGGTGAAGAGGACCAGTGTCTGCACCACCAATTTCTGCATATCCTTCCAAAAGGGGGCTCGCTGGGACGGAGCAAGCGAACGGGCAAGTTCCTGTGCCTGGGAGCACAGCAGGCTCCTGGTTTGGTTGAGTTTCTGATCGAGGTCGTTTCGGCTCTCCTCATCAAGTAATGAATGGGCGAATTCGACAACCTGATTCACATCCTCCTCAGTCTGGGGATTCTGCACCACATAGCAGAATTCCAGATATTCGCGGCCTTGCTGCTCGGTCAGGGTGTTGGCCACGATCTGCTCGCCCGAGAAATCCTCATGATCCAAAGCTCTGGACATCTCCTCATCCAGATAGGGCCACACCACTTCCTTCTGCTGTTCGATCATATCCGAAACAGCCGGGAACAAGGTATCATCATCAATATTCGCCTTGCTTGCAGCTTCCCATCCCATCGAACACCCAGAGAAGACAAAAATCAAAACAGCGACGACAGTCCAGGTCCCAATCTTGTACATCATATGCTTCCTCCTTCATCCAGCAATGTTTCAGCGCTTCCTTCCTCCTTGTCCGATAGACTGAAAGCCCATCCTGCCAACAAGGAAAAACGAACCATAGGAAACCGACCAAAGTAGGAGGAAAGTTCCTCATACTCGCTTTTGAATACAGCGTTGGGGTCGCGGATGACCAAACGGGGGTCGATCACCAAGGAAGGGGAAATCTGGATCGTCCAACCCACCGCCATCTCATTGAGGAAGTACGGTTCCGTCGAATCTGTATAGGGGTTGTTCAGCAATACCCCCACCTGCAACAGGGAGAGGGAAAGATGCAGCCCGTTTTGCAGCGGATGGTAGTCGAGAAACAGTCCGGTTTCCACGAACGCCGGATCTCCCTGGTGCCAACCGGTAGTGAGATTGATCGGCATGCGCAGGCCAAATTCAGCAGAGAGCGTTAACACCGCCTCGGCCCTCACCAACGCCGTATCGCTGAAAAAACTGTCCAGACCGGCAAGGTCCAGACTGACAACGGCCTGCGTTCCTGCAACCAAAAGCAACGGGCAGAACACCAGCAAAAGCAGGACAAGAAGACATGGACGCATGGTACTTCCTCCGGTTTCAGACCGTACCACGAAGTGCTTCGGGCGGACATTCACCGGACGGAGTACAAGAATCGGGGGATATACTATGGATTTATGATGAAGATTCGGGGAAATCATACCACGAATGGCGATAAATCATGCTAGACTTGTAGTGTAACCGCCTCGCAGGGTGTTGTATGAGTACAGAGGAGTGAATTGTGAACAGAACATTGTCTGTAATACTTATCGTCGTTGCCTGTCTCGTGGCGCTGTCCGGTACCTATTGGTATATCGAGATGCGACCTAAGACAAACCAAAGTGCAAGCGCCGAATCACAGATGGCAGAGAGCACTCCCCCCGTTGAAAAACCTGCAGTACAGGCACCTGTACAAGCGCCGACACAAAAGCAGACTATCCCGGTCACATCCAAGGCGAGTACGCCTACGGCGTCCCAGCCAAAGGAAGCAACCGCACCGGTAGCAGCGCCAGTCTCCATCGAAAAAGTGACCCTCGAGGAACCGAAGGCCCCACCGGCTCCGCTTCCTCCACCCACCGACCCGTTGGTGGCCAGCGGACTGCTCAAGCTCCCAGGTTCCGATGCACCTTCCATCAAGATACCCTTAGCACCAGTAGCGCAGGCACAGGACTTCGTCCCGACTCCCACCATAGCCGAGCCGGTAGTTGCTCCGGAAAGCATCGCAGAGGAGAGCATCCCCGCCGAGGAACCAAAACCGGAGCAAGCGGCGCCACCTGTGGATACGGCAGAGAAAATCATCCTGACTCCCAGTGCACCCCAGACCCCTGTGGTCCCGACAAGCAGGGTCGAGTTCGATCCCCAACCGCTCTCATGGGCCACATCCGCATCGGTTTCCTTCGTCGATTACCAGTGGCCGGGTACGGTACGGGGGTTCGATATACAGGCAGACATCCTGCGTCGCAGCGAAGGCTTGTTCAGCTTCGGCGGTGCCATCGAGTATTCCAACGTCGGCACTGCACAAGAGATGAGTGTTCTGGCGAAGGTGCAGTGGACGTTCAATCAGGACAAGACCCTATCCTTCCCCGTCTCCCTTTCCCTCGGACCAACCTTCCAGTTCAAGCCGACTTCGGAATTCGGTCTGCTGGCGAAATTGCAGGCAGGCTTTTCCTACAGCTTGACCGAACGGCTTCGCTTCTTCTATCAGGCTGGGATGCAGCTGCAGTATCTGATTACCTCCCCGGCCCTCTCCTTCTCACTGGAACCGATGCGCGTAGGATTCGGCATCAGTTTCTAAAGCTCGGTAAATGACCGATCCCCGGCAGCCTCGCCTTCCACTGAAGGGGAGGGCTTCGCTGTATTCCATCCGAGGGCTTTGGTAAGGGCGTCCTTCTGCTTGAATGCAGCACGGGTGACGAATCTCACTTCCCCATCCTCGGTCTCGAAAGTAATGCCCTTGCGGATCGAAAGCACTTGGCCGACACGAAACGCCTTGAGCTTCGAGCGTTCGAGACGCCAGACTTCCTTGCAACGTCCAATGCCTTTCTTGTCCTTCTGGAACAGCACCAGGGAAGTATCGGTGACGACCAACCTGCCTCGTGTCAGATCGCCATCCCCTATCGAAGGTACTTGCGCACAAAAAAGTGAATAGGAAAACTGCTGGTCGCATACCTTGCGTACGGTCTTCTCACTGACGTAGTAGGCGACACGATAAAACAGCCCCACCAGAAGAAACAGCAAGGGAAACAGGGAGTAATAGAGCATCTTGCCGATATAGGTCGGATTGATGAATACCAAAAAAAAGGTCAGGGCCAACAAAGCCAGTTTGATCAATACTTGCATAGTAAGCAATGTACCAAAGAAACGGCGTGAAGCAAAGAGAAGGACAACACCTCTTGCTCTGTGGAGGCTAGAATGAACAGACACATACGACGTTCACGTTGGTTTTTAATCCCCCTCTTCTGCTTTCTTGTCCTGGCAGGGGGATGCAAGGAACAGAGTGCAAACAACCGCTCGACCTTGCAGTTGAGCATGGAGCGAAGCGAAACGCTTGACCGCTCGCTGCTCCCGCAAGACACTGTCCTGGAAGTGTCGCGTTATGCGGTTGAGGGTGATGGACCGCAAGGATCGACGTTCAGCGTCATATCCACCACCGATCAGGTGGAAGTGGAGGGACTGTTGATCGGAAACTGGAACCTTCGCGCCGTCGGACAAAACAACCAAGGACTGGATTTGGTGGAAGGAAGCACAACGGTCAATCTGACCAGTGAATTGACCGAAGCCGTCCTGGAACTCAACACCTTGAGCGGGGAAGGCATCATGACCGTGCACCTTGGATGGGATTCCACCAAAATTGCCGATCCAGTACTTGATCTCTTTCTTACCGACGATCAGGGTGTCAAGACCCCCCTGACCCCAACGACCAATAATCTGGGACAAGGTATGGTGACCTATACGGGAACCTATACGGCAGGTTCCTATCTGCTGCAGGCGCAGCTGTACAGTGGATCAGTGGCGGTGGCCGGTTGCGCTGAGATCATCCGGGTGGTAAGCAACAAGACCACCGAGGGTACCATCACCTTGAATCTGGACAAATATGCCAGCATTCCGACCAATCTGACGCTGGTGGACAATCTCGGGGTCCCCGTCCAATGCACCATCAGCGGGATCAGCGAGACGGTGGAAGCCTTGCAAAGCACAACCGCCACCTTGACGGCAAACAACGTGGAGGATACGCAGTCGCTCTCAGTAGACTGGTATCTGGATGGCCAACTCCTTGGAAGCGGATTGAGCTGCACCTTCACCCCTTCCAGCGGGTCGCACCGGTTGGATGTCATAGCCAAAGGAGCACGCTTGGCTAGTTCCGGTTCGGCCAGCATCTCTTTCCAAGCCACTGTCTCAGGGCAACCGGGCATCCCGGTTCTGGTCAGTACGGTAGCGGACACTACCAACGGCTTGTCAATCGGAAGCGATGCACAGGTGGCATTCCTTCCTGATGGAAAGATCCTGCTGGCCAGCAACGCACACCAGACGATCCAAGTCTGCAGAATTGTCCGAGAAACGTTGGAAGTCATGCACACCTATACCAATCTCGATGGGTTCAATGCCTCGGGTATCACCGATGTGTACGTAGACAATGCCACCTATCGGGTAGCTATCGCCGATTCGGTGAAACCGGGATTGACGATATACCAATACGATTTGGCAACCTCCTCGTTGACCAAGTTGTTCGACCGTTCAAGCACGTACTACCCGTCGCTTTCCTTCCCCTACCTGACCGATCTGAGCCTGGACAGGATGAGTGGAATCCTCTACGGGCTCGCAGGGGACAAGCCGAACATCGTGGAGACCAACCTGTACGCAAACAACGCATCCGATGCGGTATGCGATGCGTATGTAATGTGGTTCCCACCATCGACTGAACCGTTCGACGGCCTTGCAATCGCACCAGGAGGAAAGGATGCTGCGGTCGTGGAATCCTCGACCGGTCTGCTGAGAATCTGCAACAAAGACAGTATGGGTGCTCTCTTCGCCAATCCGGTGAAATTCACCCCGGCCGATACACCGTACATCAACAATATCGATTCAGTCGCCTTCCTCAATGACGACAATCTGTTGTATGCCACCGATGACGATGTCGGGCGGTTTGAACGGGTTGGTTCGACATGGACGCAACAGGAAGTCTTCACCACCGACCTGGATGGTGTGGGAAGTATGCAGGATATCATACAGATCGAACGCAATGTGACGGGGAATTCGCTGTACATCCTCAGCGGTGGCAGCAGGAACCTCACCACCTTCACCGCAACATCGCCCTCCTATGCGTTGGCCTATGGCTCCACAACAGAGTTAGGAGACTACCTGCCGTCACAGATGGCGGTCTCTCCCAAACTCGATCATCTGGTGGTGGTCTCCTCGGCCAACGATTCGCTGCTTCTCTTCCAAATTCCTTGAATCATCGGAACGGGGGTCGAAAGGCTCCCCGTTCTCCATCATACGACCCGCCTCAAGGTGTACTCGGCGATTACAGTACCGTCTTACTTCCTCAGGATCATGGGAAACAAGGATGACCGGGCGGTTGCAGCATTTCAAGGCTGCCTTCAGGTCCGTCTCGATTTCCTGCTTCAGCGAAGCATCCAATGCAGAGAAGGGTTCATCCAGCAATATCGCCTCCGGTTCGGATGCAAGTAATCGGGCGAGCGCCACCCGTTGCTGTTGTCCACCGGACAATTGATGCGGATATCGAGCGGCAAGCTCCTCGATGTGCAGAAGCTGAAGATACCAAGCGGCACTCTGGTCGGACCGCCTTGTCCAAGCGCGGTGCATTTCCCCTTCCTTTCTTCGTATCCCGCTTTTCACATTCTGCAACACCTGCATGTGAGGAAACAGGGCATACGAGGGAAACAGGTATCCGACCTTCCTGAGGCGCGGGGGAACAAGGATTCCCTGCTTGGTGTCGGTGAGAACACGTTTTTCCAGATACACCCTGCCTTCGTCCGGTTGGATGATGCCGGCGATGCACTTGAGCGTAATGCTTTTCCCGCATCCCGAGGGCCCGAGCAGGCCGAGCACTTCCCCCTGCTCCACCGTGAAGGCAACATTGAGGGAGAAATCCTGTGAAGCGTGCTTTGTATGCATATGCACGTGCAATTTGACATCCAGGCTCATACGCTTCTTCCCGCATTCAGATAGGACGCGATCCCCAAGGAAAGAAAGGAAGTTCCCAACATGATCCCTACCCAGATCCAAGCGGTGTGCATATCGCCGCCGGCAGTGGCGAAATAAATGGCCATCGGGATGGTTTGGGTCCTGCCCGGGATATTTCCAGCGATCATCAACGTTGCGCCGAATTCTCCGAGCGAACGGGCGAAGCTCAAGGAAAGCCCGGCAAGGATACCCGGCCGGGCATTGGGCAGCATGACCTTCAGAAAGACTTCCCATTCACGCATTCCCAAAGTTCGTGCAGCCCAAAGCAACTGGACATCAACCTGCTCGAATGCCCCGCGTGCACTCCGATACATGAGGGGGAAGGAGACGACGAATGCCGCAAGCACCGTTGCATACCACGTGAAAACGATGCCTCCTCCCGTCAGATCCCAAAAAAAGGAAAACGGACCGTTCCTCCCGAACAACACCAACAGGAAAAATCCCAGAACCGTGGGGGGAAGCACCATCGGCAGGGTGCAGAGCGTGTCCACAAACGATGCAAACCTGCCATTGCAGCTGAGAAAGAAGCGGGCGAAGAGTGTACCGAACACAAATACAAAACAGCTGGAGAGCAGTGCAGCACGAAGGGAAATGAAGAGAGGAGAGAAGTCGATCATAGGCTACAGGACCGTAAAACCGTATGAAGCAAAGACCGATTTTGCCTCGTCGGTAAACAGGAACTCCACAAATGAGCGAGCCAGCGCAGCATGTTTGCCGTCCTTCAGCACCCCTACCGGGTAGGTAACCGGCGTATGCGTCCCCTCGGGGGCATATGCATCGACCTGCACCTTTTCAGAGATCTTGCTGTCGGTCTCATATACCACCCCTGCATCAACATTACCCGTCTCCACCCAGGAAAGCACTTCACGTACATCCTTGGCATAGACGAACTTTGAGGATAGCTGTTCGCTCAGACCCAGGGCATCGAAAACCTGCCGGGCATATTGGCCGGCGGGAACCGATTTTGGATCCCCCACCCCGATCCTGACAATCTCTTGCTGAGTCAAATCATTGAATGAAGAAAGTGTAGGGGATCCTAGCTGAGTGATGAGGACCACCTTGTTTTCCAGCAAGTCGCGCACGGTGACATCATCCATCAAATGTTTGTCAACCAATGCTTTCATTTGTTTCTGTCCTGCCGAAAGAAACACATCCACCGGCGCCCCTTGCTCGATCTGCTGCTGTAACGCCCCAGACGAACCAAAGTTGAATACTACATCCACCCCAGTGTTCTTCTCTGCAAAGAGCGTGCCCAATTCCTGCATACAGTCGGTGGTGCTTGCCGCCGCACTGACCAGCAGTTCTACGGATTTTGGTTCAGCTGTACCTTGGGCGAACAAAACGGCGGACAGGCTGAAAAGCAGAATCCCGATTACCATTCGTTTTCTCATATCATACTCCTATTTGGTGGTTTGGAAGGTTTCCGCACAATCGCCGCTTCTTCCCTCCAGCATCGAAAGTCCATGGTCAAGAACAGGAAGCAACGCCTCGAGGTTCTCCACTGCCGCCTTGGGGCTACCGGGAAGATTCACGATCAAGGTCTGATTCCGTGTTGCGCACACGCCGCGGCTCAAGGCGGCTCGCTCGGTGATCGCCAGACAACGCGAGCGCATCAATTCCGCCAATCCGGGGACCTGACGATGGGCGATGTCAAGCGTGGCTTCAGGAGTGACGTCACGCAATGAAAGTCCGGTACCGCCGGTGGTCACCAATATGTCAGCTTGATAGGAATCGCATACCTCGGCCATAGCTTGGGCCAAGCGGGAGCGATCATCTGGAAGCAATGCAGTCCCGACTACGGAAAATCCGGCTGCTTCCAGCCTTTTTTTCAACAACGGGGTACCGGCATCCTCCCGTAGATTGGCAAAACTCCGGTCACTGCTGCACAGGATGTATGCCCGGTATTCCTCATAGACCTGCATCGGCATGCCGACCTCGATCGTTCCACCGTGCAATACCGTTGCGAACACCCCCTCACGCGGCATGATGCAATGGCCCATCCGTTGGAAAATCAGGCATCCATGATGGCATTCCTTGCCGATCTGGGAGATCCTGAGCACCACCTCACCCGAGCAGCAGAGGGAACCAACTGCAAGCGAACGGAAATCTATGCCGGAAACAAGCAGGTTTTCCCCGAAATCTCCGTCAACGACTTCTGCTCCTTCCTGTCGGAACGCCTGGACTTTGTCAAAGGAAAGCAAACTGACCTGCCGATGCCATGCACCGGCATGCGCATCTCCTTCTATACCCCAGGCAGGACGAAAGACCGCTTTTTGCCGAGGTTGCTTCGCCGTACCTTTTTTCTCACTGGTGCATACGGCTTTCACCGTTCCTTCAATCATGTGGTTCATCCTCCGATCGCGGCAAGCGAACTGGTGTCGATCCGCGCTTTGTCAAACTGATGGGAGAGCGGTTTTCTGTAGGCAAAGGCTTCGATCTGTTGCCAGATCGTTTGATCATCCGCCCCGTTCTCCAGATACGGAAGCAGATCCAAGCCCGTTTGTTGGTACATGCATCCGATCAACGTACCGCCACTGGTGAACCGGAGGCGGTTGCAACGACTACAAAAGCAATCGGTAATGGCGCTGATGAACCCCACATCCACCCCACTATACCGCTGGTAGACGGCAGGACCTTTTCCAAATGCATGTCTACTCGTGATTTCCTTTGCATAGGTCCCGGCCAGAAACGCCTGTACCTCAGCGGAGGAAACCCCGTTCTGGCTGCATCCTTGTCCGATGGGCATCAGTTCAATGAAGCGAAGCGGAAGCTGCCATCGTTTTGCCAACTCCATGAGTTGGGTGATCTGCCGGGTATGCACCGCGCGCAGCAACACGCAGTTGAGCTTCACCCGCAAACCCACCTCCAAGGCCCGCTCGATGCCTTCCAATACTGTCTTGACCTTGAATCCCCCACTCAAGGAGGCGAACAAGGCAGGATCGGTTGCATCAAGGCTGATGTTGACGCTTCCCAATCCACCCTCCTGCAAGATGTTCGCCAGAGGAGCAAGCAGATAGCCGTTGGTGGACATGGTCAGATGGACCGAAGGCAGATGCTCGGAAAGTGAAGAGACTAGCTCTGTCACCGAGGATCTGAGCAACGGCTCCCCACCGGTCAGGCGCAGCGTGGAAAACCCATGGGTTCCGAACAAGGTGGCGAGGCGAACCAACTGCTCATCGGACAATTGCTGCTTCGGTTTCACCTTCCCGCAGTACAGGCAGTTGAAGTTGCATCGATCGGTAATCGAAAGCCGAAGATAATCCAGTGTCCTTCCCTGCTCGTCCTGTAACTTGGAGGTTTCACGCTGTATAGCGGCCACTCGCTCCTCCATCCTTCAGTACGAGGCGAACCGCCTCAAGGTGCATGCTTCGATCGAAAGCCTTGCACATGTCGTAGATGGTCAATAGCGCCACCGTCGCCCCGGTGAGGGCCTCCATCTCTACGCCGGTCTTCCCAACGGTCTCAGTCGTACATACCACCTCGACTGAACGCTCTTCTTGGTGGGCGATGCACTCTATAGCGGCACGGGTCAGCGATATCGGGTGACAGAGAGGAATCAGGGATGACGTCTGCTTGGTCGCCATAATGCCTGCAATGCGTGCAGAGGCGAACACATCCCCTTTCGGTATGGCCTGGTTGCACAGCAAGGCAAACGCCTCGGCAGAAAGAAAGATCCTGCCCGAGGCAACGGCGATGCGTTTGGTATCGGGTTTCTGTGAAACATCGACCATACGTGCGTTTCCCTGTGCATCAAGATGGGTGAATGCACGCATCAATATCCCCCTTTGCCAAAAGAACAATTGGGGAAGTGACAGACCGGACAGTCCATGCACAGCCCACCATTGCCCAATCGGGCGATATCAGATGCCTGCAGTACAATTCCTGCAAGCAAGCGGGGAAGCAGTAGATCCAATATGGTCCGTTTTGCATACATGACGCATCCCGGCAGACCGAGCACCGGAGTATCATCCAGATAGGATACCAGGAACATGGCTCCCGGAAGTACCGGAGCACCGTAGCTGACCAAGCGGGCACCGCTGGCCTTGATGGCTGCCGGTGTCCGGTCATCAGGGTCCACACTCATGCCTCCGGTACAGACGATGAGAGAAGAACCGCCGGCCTTAGCCTTTTTGATTGCATCGGTGATAGCCGCCTGATCATCGCCGGTCTTGATCACCGCATTGACGGAAACCCCGAATGCAGCAAGCTTGTCTTCGACCACCTTTGAGAAGGTATCCTCGATGAGGCCTTTCTGGACTTCGTTCCCGGTCACCAGGATCGTACAGTCCTTGACCTTGAAGGGGTGGATCGATAGGATCGGGTCCTTTGTTCCGGCAATGGAGGCAACCATATCCAGCTGGGTTTGGGATATGGCCAAGGGAATGATGCGCATCCCAGCCAGCTTGTCACCCGGTTTGACAACGGTATGGTTTGCCTGGGTTGCGATCATGACCTCACCGAGGCTGTTGATGCGAAACAACCGCTCGGTATCGATTTCCAACACCCCTGATCTGGTGGCTTTCAATTCCACCTTGCCTTCCTTGACGGGACTCTCCCGCATGTGATCATTCCTACAGGCGTTCACCAGCGTCTTGACTGCATCATCCTCATGCACCATACCTGCTTCCAGAGAAAGGGCATACACATGTTCCTTCCCCATGGAAAGGAGTACGGGAACATCCTCTTCTGTAATGATGTGACCTTTGCGGAATCGTGCATCCTTGGTCACTCCTACGATGATCTGCGTCATATCATGGCAAATCACCTGTCCTACAGCGTCTTCGGTTCTTATCAGTTTCATGAGTATTCCTGGTACGTATTTGGCAGTTGATGAGCAAATACAACAAGCATCCAGCTGCCATTATGTTTTCAAAAACATAATGAGTGTACGGAGGATTCCTCTCTCTTGTCAAGAAAAATTTGGGAATTTCTGAGATAGGGTATGAAAAATTGCGGGAAACCGCTATGCACGTTCAGCTTGCAAATGCTGATGGTCAAGCAAGGAACGATCTTTCAGGGCAAAAGATGTCTCGTTTTTCCAAGGAGAAACGGACTGCAGCACCATCGCACTGCCTAAAGACAAGAAGGCCCGGCCTGTCGGGGGCCGGGCACATGGGATACTGGCCAACCATCAGGCCTTGTAAACAGGGATACCCTGATAGCTGGTGTGAAGAAGATGATGGGCTGTCTCACTCAGCGGCTTATCGAGGAATTCCTCGTAAAGTTGCTGGATGGAGGCATTCTGGTGTGAACAACGAACGTGACTCTGTTTGTCATCTGCATACAGACCGGCTGAACGTTCCTCACGCAGGATGTCATTGGCGCCATAGGGTTGGCCGCCTCCGGCAATACAACCACCACGGCAGGCCATGATCTCGATAAACTCATAGGGGGCCTGTTCCCCGGCAGCCTTGGCTGCGCGGATCTCGTCCATGACTTCCTTGGCATGGGAGAGTCCATGAATGACGGCCACCCGGACCTTGGTTCCGGCAAAATCTACGCTGCCTTTCTTGATCTCGGTCAGACCGCGGACGGAAGCAACCTCGACATCCTGCAGCTCATCACCGGTCACCAGATGGTAGGCGGTGCGTACCGCAGCCTCCATAACACCACCGGTGGCACCGAAGATGGTACCGGCACCGGAGTATTCCCCGATCGGACTGTCGGCTTCCTCTTCCTCAAGCTTGAGGAAATCAATGCCTGAACTCTTGATCAAGCGGGCGAATTCACGGGTGGTCAATACGAGATCAACGTCCCTGAAACCGCTGGCATGCATGTGCTCGTCGCGGTCCGACTCATACTTCTTGGCTGTACAAGGCATGATGGCAACGGTGAACAACTTTGCCGGGTCGATACCCATCTTCTTGGCATAGAAGGTCTTTTCAATGGCACCTACCATCTGCATCGGGCTCTTGGCACTCGAGACATGATCCAAGAGGTCCGGGTAGTACTTCTCTACGTAGTCCACCCAGGCAGGACAGCAGGAGGTAAGCTGGGGAAGCGCACCACCGTTGGTCAGACGATGCACCAATTCGGTTCCTTCTTCCATGATGGTAAGGTCAGCACCGAAATTCGTGTCATGTACCGCCATGGCGCCCAGTCTGCGGATCGCCGCATAAATCTTCTTGGTGGTGACTGTTCCAGCGGGAAGCCCGAAGGATTCGGACAATCCTACACGGATCGAAGGCGCAATCTGGACAACCACCTGCTTTTCAGGATCGGCGGCAGCCGCTCTGAAATCAGCGATTTCATCCTTCTCGTAGATGGCTCCAACCGGACAATGGGCTGCACACTGGCCACAGCGTACACAAGGGCTGTCATCCAGCTTCAGCATGGCAGCCGGTGCCATGCAGGTCCCGTCGCCACGCCCGATGAACTCCAGGGCGAACACACCCTGCAGGTCTTGGCAGACCTGTACGCAGCGTCCGCACTTGATGCACTTCTGCGGATCCAGCACGATGGAAGCCGAGGAAGTATCCGGTTCTGCATCGCTGAGGCGGACTTCGAAGGGCTGTTCGCGCAGACCGAATTCAGCAGCGATGTTCTGCAATTCGCATTCACCGTTGCGGATGCAGGACAGGCAGCTTGACGGGTGGGTGCTGAGAATCATTTCCAAGATGGTCTTGCGAACCTGGAACAACTCATTGTCATTGGTGATGACGCTCAGGCCTTCATTCACCGGAGCAGCACAAGCGCGGATGATCTTCGCACTTCCTTCCTGCTTGACGATGCAAAGGCCGCAGGAGCCGAACGGCTTGAGGTCATCGTGGTAGCACAGGGTGGGTATACGCACCCCGGCCTTCTTCGCGGCATTCAGAACACTGGTTCCCTCTTCGACTTCCACAGGGATTCCATTTATTTTCACATGTACGATACTCAATTGATTCCTCCTCACTGATCCTAGTGGATTTCGACGGCGCCGAACTTGCAGGTTTCCATACAGACGCCACACTTGATACAGACCGACTGGTCAATGATGTGGACCTGTTTCCGTTCGCCGGAGATTGCAGCGACCGGGCACTTGCGTGCGCATGCCGTACAACCGATGCACTTCTCTGCATTGATCGAATAGGAGATCAACTTCTTACAGGTACCGCTGGGGCACTTCTTGTCAAGGATGTGAGCCATATACTCTTCCTTGAAGTGCTTGACGGTGGAAAGCACCGGGTTGGGGGTCGTCTGGCCGAGTGCACAGAGACTACCCTTTCGCATTGCCTCGCCGATGGTCTGCAGGGTATCCAAATCCTTGAGGGTGCCGTTGCCGGCGGTGATTTTCTCCAGGATGTTGCACAAGGATCTTCCACCGATTCTACAGGGTGCACACTTTCCGCAGGATTCATCGACGGAGAAGTTCAGGTAGAACTTGGCCACGTCGACGATGCAGTCATCCTCGTCCATGACGATCATACCGCCGCTTCCCATCATCGAACCGATGCGGATCAAGGAACCGAAATCAATCGGGGTATCGAGATTCTCCTCGGTGATGACGCCGCCGGAAGGACCACCGGTCTGCACCGCCTTGAATTTCTTGTCATTGGCGATGCCACCGCCGATATCATAGATGATCTCGCGCAGGGTGGTTCCCATCGGGACTTCGACCAAACCGGAGTTGCGGATCTTGCCGGTGAGGGCGAAGACTTTCGTTCCCTTGCTGTCGGAAGTACCGATCTTGTTGAACCAGTTGCCGCCCTTGGTGATGATGACCGGGACATTCGCCCAGGTTTCGACGTTGTTGATCACCGTCGGTTTTCCCCACAAGCCTTTAACGGCCGGGAACGGCGGACGGGGTTGGGGCATACCGCGTTTGCCTTCAATGGACTGCAGAAGAGCGGTTTCCTCACCACAGACGAACGCACCGGCGCCGAGGCGGATCTCGATATCGAAATCGAAGCCGCTTCCCAGGATGTTGGTGCCGAGCAGACCGTATTCACGGGCCTGTTTCATGGCGATTTCCAACCGATGGATGGCCAATGGATATTCTGCACGGATGTAAATGAATCCCCGGTTTGCTCCGATCGCCTTGCCGCAGATGGTCATGGCTTCCAGAACCGAGTGCGGATCACCTTCCAGGGTGGAACGGTCCATGTAGGCACCCGGATCGCCTTCGTCTGCATTGCAGACGACATATTTTGTGTCGTTCGCCGCCTGTCGGGAGAAGTTCCACTTCATCCAAGTCGGGAAACCGGCACCGCCGCGGCCACGGAGCCCTGCGGTCTTCAGCTCCTCGATTATGTCCTCGCCGGACATCTCGAACAACGCCTTTTCCAAGGCCTGGTATCCTTCACGCGCGATATATTCGTCAATGTTCTCCGGATCGATGAAACCACAGTTGCGCAATACGATGCGGAACTGTTTCTGGTAGAATTTGATGTCCTCCACCTTGGCGTGCTTGTGGCTCGACTCCTTGTCGTAGAGCAGGCGGGTGACCTCGCGCCCCTTGATCACGTGCTCAGCGATCAATTCCTTGGCATCCTCGGGCTTCACCTTTACATAAAATGAGTCCTCAGGGAGGATCTTGACGATCGGGCCTTGTTCACAGAAGCCGAAACAGCCGGTCTTGACGACCTGCACCTCATCGGCGATCCCCTGTGCCTTGCATTCCTCTATCAGGTTCCGGTAAATCTGGTCGGAACGGCTCGACTCACAAGCAGTGCCTCCGCAGACCAGAATATAGTTTCTGAACGCCATTATTTACCCCCGTCCTTCTTGATGATGTCAGCTGCCGGACGATCGAACATATGGTCGGTCACCAACTGCTTTGCCATGATGTGCTGCTCGACGATCTTGCGGGCGGTAGCCACATCCACGTTTCCATAAATCACATCGGGCATGCCGGGAACGATGACTTCGATGGTCGGTTCCACATAGCATAGACCCATGCATCCGGTCTGGGTGACCGAGACGTTCTCGATGTGCTTCTCATCCAGAATCTGGAGAAAGGCATCCAGCACCGGCTTGGCACCGGCGGCGATTCCGCAGGTTCCCATGCCGACGACGATGCGGGCGTCCTTTCCTTCGATCGCACGCTTGTGCATCTCGTTCTGTTTCTGTTCCCTGAGCTGTCTCAGTTCCTCTAGTGTCATTTTAGGCATCTTCACCTCTCCTGTTGTTTTGAAAACTTCATGTGCTCATCGGTATGCAGGAAAGCTTCTTGGTAGTACTGCATGAGCTCCTGTTCTCCACTTGCGATGTACTGCCTCAAAAGGTTCAGTTCACCAGCGGTTTCCAAGCCCCCCAGGATATCCTCGAGCTCCTCTTTGTCCAGCGTGTAGTCTCCCGTACCCTTTGCAGTCTCCAGACTGCGCTTAATCACCAATTGCTTGGCAGATGGGTGGGAAAGCAGCAGGACGAAGGTTGAAACCAGATCTCCGATCGGAGGGGCATCCACATGCTGGAGGTTGAAGGAAAACGCAACCTCAGTTCCGCTACCTACCTCGGAGTGGAGGGAGAACCTCCCCTCGCAGGCTTCACAAGCCTGTACCAGAAAGGGCAATCCCAAGCCTACCTTCCGCTTTGCGTGCTTCTCGCCGTCCGTATAGAACGGGTCAAGTACCCGCTTCTGAACCTCTGCATCCATTCCCTTTCCGTTGTCCTGTACCAAACAGTCGAACCATTGCTCGGTCTGCCTGATCGTCAACCCTACCTTCGTACTGTTTGCCTCAAAGGAGTTCTGGACGATGTCCAACAAAAAGTCGCCGATGCAGATATGCATACGCTGAGCGCCTTTGCTCTCTAGCTGAACTTTGCGATGATTCCGGCGACCTGGTCTTTGGTGACCTTGCCGAAAACCTCTCCACCGACGGTCATGACCGGTGCGAGTCCACAGCAACCGACGCACCGAACCGCCTCCAAGGAGAAAGCTCCATCGTCAGTGACGGCTCCGACCGGCAGATGCAATTGCTTGTCCAACTCGTCGATAATTGACTGACCGCCTTTCAGATAGCAGGCAGTACCCAGACATACCTGGATGTTGTGCTTACCCGGCTTGGTCAGCTTGAAGAAGTGATAGAACGAGACGACACCCCAAATGGTGGCAAGCGGTACATCAAGCATGGAAGCGACGGCATCCGCAGCTTCACGGGAAATGTAGCCGACTTCCTCCTGTACCTTGTGGAGCACCATGATGAGATTACCCGGCTTGGTTTTCCATTCTTTGATGAATGCCACCAGTTCGGGTGAGAACGTGATTCCGTTTGTGTCCGACATGTAACCTCCAGTACCCAAATTAACGTTGGGCGTATCCTATCACTTTTCCGGGGGTCTTGTACATAACATTATTTACCTAAAACAGATTTTTGTCTACAAGACTCGTAATTTTATCACAATATATTGACCATTTTTCATTATTAATGTACATTATTTCACATAAATAGGAGTTACTATCATGAACAACGATCAGCTGATACGAATCACTCGCTACTATCGATCCCTTAATCGTCTCAAGACCATCGGACTTGAGAAAGTCTTTGCACATAACCTAGCCGATGCAGCCGGCGTTTCCGCTGCAATCGTACGCAAAGACTTTTCCCAGTTGGGAATCCACGGACAGAAGCGGGGTGGATATGAAATCCACGAGCTGTTGACGGCTCTGGGCGAGATTCTGGGAAAGGGTGACAGCCAGAACTGCATCATCATTGGGTGTGGAAGAATCGGAAAAGCGTTGATGCACTACAACGGCTTCGAACCGGACGGTATCCGCATTGTCGCTGGTTTTGACAGCGATCCCTTGGTATACAGCGACGCCTCCCATCCCGTTCCGATCTATCCGATCAGCCGCATTGATGAAGTGGTCGAGGCTTTGGATGTAACAGCAGGCATCATCACCGTCCCCGAGCAGGCAGCCGCCGACAGCTACGAGCGCCTGGTAAAGGCCGGAGTCATGGGAATTCTGAACTTCAGCCCGATCACGCTCAAGTCGCAGAAGCTTGAGGATGGCCGGATGCCGGTGGTACACAACATTAACATTGCGCTGGAACTGGAACAAATCTTCTATGAACTGAAGTTCCCGAAAAACACCTGATCATCTTCGTTTGAGCGTCAGCAAGACCGGTAAATGATCACTGAGACCGCTGAGGGTGGCAAGATTCCATCCGTTGGGCCTACCGTCCGCATCCAGGCAGGATGGTAGGTCTTTGATTCTGAAGTCAAAGAACTCCCAGCCCATACCGTCGAACAGCATCCGATTCCCCAAGATCTGGTCGTATTGGTGCCAGGTTCCATCCCAGTTGCAGCTTCCCGGTACCGAAAAGGTTCTCTTCTGATCCAAATAGGGAGAATACCAACCAAGCGGGCCAAGAGCCTGGGAATCCCCTCCCACCACCAAGGAGCCCAGTCTTTCATAGGCCTGGGCCTTGCTGTGCGTCTGATCGACCAAGGCGGTCTGCATCCCATCGGCTTCCCATATGGCATCAGGATCCTCGTTGAAGTCCCCGCATAGCATGACGGGCCTTCCGGCATGGGCCTTGACCGCTTCCTTCAGCGTTGCCGACAAGGCAAGGCGCAGGGCCTCGGTCTGTGCCAATTCACCGATTTGGCTCTTTGCATGCAGGGTAAAGAACACCAAGGGGCCTCTATCGGTTTCGACCACGACCTCAAGAACGGGTCGAATCCCTGCAGTTCCGTGGACCAAGGTGCCGGAAAGAGGATGACGGCTGACCACCGCTACGGCAATCGACTGCCCGTCACCTTTGGCCACGGCATACCAACGGTACCCTTTTCGGGCAAGATGATAGGTCAGCAGATCTTCAATGACCTGCTGCCCCTCGACCTCCTGCAGGAACAGGATGTCGGGCAACGTCAATGCAGGGTCGAGCAATACGGTTGCCAGAGCTTTCAGACGCTGGCGGTAGGCAGAGTGCGTCCAGACCTTGGGATCTTGGTATTCCGGATATTCATCACCGTCAAGCCGGGCGTCAAACAGTGATTGCACGTTATAGGACAGGACCCGAAACGTTTTCGGGTCTGTTTCAGCCAAATCACAGCTGCAACCGAACAACAGAAAAACACAGAGCAGCACATACAAGACTCTCATGCCCTACAAGGCGCACCAAGCGGCTTCGTGCTTCAACCTCTCGAGTTTTTCCCCAATGAATAACTGAAATACAACAGGGCCAGGGCATCCTGGATGTCAAAGAGACCGATATCCATTTCTTTCGCCTTGAGCAACCCCTTCTTCAAATTTTCAAAACAGGGATCATACGATACGTCGCATGATTCGAGGATTTCCATGCAGAAATACCGCAGGTTCTCCCATTGGTGATGGTTGAAATAGGCAAGGATGGAATCATAATTCAGGTCGATCTGGTTCAAATCCCTGGCTTCGGCCAGGAAGGAAGAAAGGAAATCCCGTGGATAGCCGAGGTTCATATGCTCATACAACTGGGCAAGTCGGGGCGAGCCGAACTTGAGGAAGGAAGCGATGACCGCATACCGGGTCTGCCGGAAGGTGGCGCTTCTGCCCTGCTCGACGGAGAGGAAGAATTCCTGGTAGAACGTGCCTTCCTTGTCCATAAAGCGCTTGGCGATCAAATAATCGATGATCTCGTCGATATGTTTTGCGCTGTGACTGAGCTCGTTGACCAATGGAAGGTATTCGGTACTCTCGGTTATTCGGGCAAGCGATTTGCTTGCCATCGACCGGACCGAGGACCACCGGCCGTGGAGCATGAGCTGCAGAAGGGCATCCTTGGCCCGTTCTTCCTTGCGGTAGGAGCCCAAGGCCGCAATGGCCTCGAGTTGCACATAGGAGTCATCGTCACGGGCGACGGTAATCAGATCATCCAACAATGATTTGCGGGGACGGTCGGCAAGCGCCCTGACCGCTTCGGCCTTGTCAGGGGAGAAGGGACTTGCCAAAATCTGCCTCAGTTCGCTGGTTGCCATGTTGTTCAGATTCTCTCCGAGGGAGAACATCAGAAACCGCCGTTTGGCTGGATCGCTGGTCCGCTCCAGTTTCTCGATCATGGAAACCGCACGCAGTCCATGCATGGAAAAAATGACCTGTGCCGCCTCCTGGGAGGAATACGCCCCCAATTCCTGCAATCTGGTCGCCACCAAGGCCTCGATGGCGGTCAAGACCATGGCAAACAGGAATACCAGGGTGTACCCGTTTCCTGCTGCTTTTCCCTCAAGAACGAAGAGGGAACGAGCCACCTCTCCTTGGTTTGCCAGCAAACCACTGACGATACCAACAGCGAAGGCGATGATTGCGATGACGAAATTGACCATTGAGTTGAAGGCGACCATCTCGTCGTCCGGCATGACCTGAGTTACCAAACGGAAGGTCAAAAGACTGATGAGTCCTACGAAGAAATTGGTGAGAAACCCAAGTATGTAAAACCAAATCGGTGAGACGGAACGGGTGACCAAAACCCAAACCATGAAGAAAAACAAAGAAAACAGGGTGGCGAAAAAAACCAGAGGACGGGAACCCAGACGATCTGAGAATTGCTTGCTTACATAACTTGCCGCGATGATCGAGAGGCCGAGGACCACGGAGTAGATGACGACCATAGAGCTCGAAAGCCCGAGCTCAAGACGAAGGAACGGTGTGGTGAGACCGAAGATGACCGCCACGGCGGTTGAAAGCCAACGAAGAACCAGACGACGACGGAACGCACTCTGTTGCATCGCCTCCTTGAACAAGACAACGACGGTCCTCCCCTTTTTGTGGAGGATGGTGTTGCGGGAGGGGATGAGCGACATTTCGTGGGCTGCCAGGAAGTTTACCAGGGCCCCTACGATCTGCAATCCCACCATACCTACCAATCCGGTGAACTGTTGGATACCCAAGACCAATGCAGTGAGGCAACGGACGACGATGGAAGAGCTTTGGTAAGCGGTATTGACGGCAGCGACGACCTTGCCTTGGTTTGACGCACTGCTCAAGCTCTTGAGAGTTGAGTCATTGAGCGCAATGCCGATCATACGGAAGATGTTGAACAGGGTATAGACGACCAAGAGGAGCAGGACCGCCCAGGTCCCGGTGACGATGAATAGTCCAAGGTAGAGAAAACAAACCACCCCACGCATCAGCCAGGCCATTGCCTGTACCTTGATCTGGTTTCGACCATGGAACATCTGAGGGACGAAGGGAAGTACGATGCCAGCTATATAACTGGCCGAGGAAATGTAGCCCAAGGCAATGTTCCCAGCACCGAAGTAGATCGCCAGCAGATAGACGATTGTATCGCCGAGGAGGCTGTAGGCAACACCGTTGTACATTTCCTCCCGGTACATATGCTTCCTTCCAAACTTCTTCTCTGCATCACTGAGATATTTTGTCTTGGGCATGACGTGCTACAGCTCACTCCTTTGGGTGATGATCCTACTGACCAATCCATAGGAACGGGCTTCCTCAGAAGTCAGCCAATGGTCCCGTTCGGTGTCGAGGCGCACGTCCTCAATGCTCTTTCCGGTTTCCTTGGCAATGAGGTTGTCCAATTTGATCCGCAACTTCTCAAGGTGCTGGGCATGGATTTCTATGTCGCTGGCCACCCCTTTCATTCCGCTCATGGGCTGGTGGATGAGATAGGTGGAGTTGGGAAGAGCTATTCTGCGTTCGCGGGGAACGGCAAGCAGCACCAATGCTGCGGCGCTCGCAACCAGGCCCATTCCGATCATATAGACCGGAGCAGAGATGAAGCGGGCCATATCATAGATGGCGTAGCCGGCGTCGACATCGCCGCCGGGGCTGTTGATGAACAACTTGATCGGTTCAGAGTTTTCGCCTTCCAGGACGAGCATCTGTTTGATGACGGACTCTGCACTTTCCTTGTCGATTTCTCCGGAAAGGAGGATGGAACGGGTCTTGAGCAGTTTGTCTTGTATCTGTGGATCCTGCACTGCAGGCTTCTTTTCTTCTTCTTGTGGCATGAAAAGCCTCTCTCCAATAGGGTTTTGACGAAAAACGCCATCCCAAGTATACGGGATAAGGGGATGCTTGAAAAGGGACATGCATTGGTAGGCAGGCAACTCATGCCACGATATACTGAACCGGAGAGAGGAGAACCACCTATGAAATGTGCCACGGTTGCCATCATCGGCCGCCCTTCCGCAGGGAAAAGCACCCTGCTCAATACGATATGTGAGATGAAGGTATCCATTACCGCAGCCACTCCCCAGACGACGAGAAACGCCATCCGGGGCATCTATACCGACAGTCGGGGACAGTTGATCTTCACCGACACCCCGGGCTTCCATCTCAGTGAGAAAACCATGAACAAACGCCTGCAGGAAACGGCGTTGAAGAGCCTTGAGGAGTCAGATGTCGTGCTCTACCTGCTTGATGCCAAACGGAGTGCCGGTGAGGAGGAGATGACTCTTGCATCCCATGTTTCCAAACTGAAGACTCCGGTAATCTGCGTCATCAACAAAGCAGACATTCTTACGGTAAAGGAAACAGAGGAAGCAAAGGCTTTCCTGGAGCAGGTGCTTCCCGATAGGACAGTGCTCACCGCTTCTGGCAAACTGGATGAAGGGGTGGATGAAATTTTGATCGAGCTTTTCAAATTCGCCCCAGAGGGCGAACTGCTCTACCCTGAGGATGCCTATACCGACCAGAATCTTGAGTTCCGCATCAGCGAGATACTTCGCGAGAAGGCGATCAATCTCGTCACCGAGGAACTTCCCCATGCCATCTACGTTGAGATTGCCGACATCGAATACGATGAACCGGCCAACACCGTCTGGGTGCGTGCGTTCATCATTGTGGAACGGGAAACCCAGAAAGGCATCGTGGTAGGCAAAGGCGGAGCGAACATAGCCAAGATACGCAAACAAGCGGAGCCTGAAATCCGTCAGATCTTCCCCAAGAAAAAACTACGCCTGGACCTTCGGGTGAAAGCCCAGGACAAATGGCGCAACAATTCCATTGTGTTGGACAGAATCCTGCGCTAGCGAATGAAATTGGTGACGTACTGACGTTCAGCTTCCGGCCGAATTACCACATCCTTGCCGGCCTCAATGCATTTGAGCAGCCAGGCAAGGTTGCTTCCCAGGTTCCGCATGACCTGCAGTCCCTCAAGGTCCTGCTCAACCTCGGCAACGCTGTTGCCATGCACCGAATTCCAGTAGGTCGAGGAAACGATCGGCATCTGGCTGATCGTAAAATACTTGTTCAACTGATCGAACGAGGCGCTTGCCCCACCTCTGCGGCAGGAAACAACACCGGCACCCGGCTTGAGGGCCATCTGCTTGGAGATCACACGAAACAGACGGTCGAAGAATGCACTCCCCGCCCCTGCGATGCTTGCATAGTGCACCGGGGCACCGAGAATCAAGGCATCGGCAGCTTTTGCCTTCGCCGCCGCCTCATTGAGCTTGTCGTCTGTAAAGACACATACTTCGTTTTTATAACAATACCGGCAATCGGTACATCCGTGCAGAGCTTCCTTGCCGATCCAGAGGATCTCACTGTCAACTCCCTGTTTCGCCAAGGAAGCAGCCACTTCCTCAAGGGCTCGGTTGGTGCACCCCTTCTGGTGGGGACTGGTGTTGATCATCAAAACATGCATGGAAATGCCTCCTGTGAAATTGAATGTTCTCTGAATGGACTCTCAACGAATACAGGGAGCCGAAGCTCCCTGCACCATTGCGATTGACATGCTAGTAACGTCCGAGGATGCCCAATACCTTTTCCTTTCCGCAAGTCTGCAGGAAGGGTCCAAGCTTGGGTCCGCGATCCTTCCCGATCATGATGGTGTACACGAGCTTGAAGAAATCTCCGGTATCCAGACCATTGAGCTTGGCGGCGTCATAGAGACGGGTGGTGTATTCCTTGTCCTCCAGCTGATCCATCACCTCGACGACCTGGTACAGGTCATGCACGGCTTTCCTTTGCACGTCATCCAGTTCCACCAAGGGATCGTTGTCATTGGTAAGTCGGTACTTGAAGTCTTCAGGGGCGAAGGTCGTAATCCAGTTCCAGGCGCACTTGCATCGGGTCCGGAGACGGTCCTTCTGGCTGTCACTCATCTGCCCGAGCGTGGAGATGGCCCGCTCGATATCCCCTTCATGCAGCTGGAGCAAGTTGCACAGATGTCTGAACGGAATCTGGTAGCTCGGCTCGGTGGGAACCGAACCGACCTGGCTCAACTCATAAATGCGCTTTTCCTTAGCCTTGCGCTTCTCATTCACCTCCTGCAGCCCGAAGTAGATTCGCTCGCAGGTGTCGTAGTCTTCATAAATCTTCAATACATCCAAGTCGAAGGAAATGGCGAACTCGGTGTTCGGGCGGGTGCCGGCGAACATGAACCGGGTAATTTCCGGGGTATAGACCTCAAGCACGTCGTACAGGGAGATGACTTCCCCGCTTGACGAAGAGATCTTACCGCCCCGTCCCTTGATGCTGATGAAGTCATACTGGAAGGATACCGGAGCCTCGGCTCCGAACACCTTCACCATTTTTTTGGAGGTATCGAAGCTGCCGCCCTCGCTGTGGTGGTCTTTGCCCGCCGGTTCGAAATCCACCCCTTCACGTGCCCAACGCATCGGCCAGTCCAATCTCCAGGGAAGCTTGGCGCAGCTGGTGGTGCGTAGATCGACGGTCTCGGTCTGCTGGGTTTCATCATCGCGGTAGGTAATCTTCCACTCCCCATCCCAATCCAGGACGGTCGTGGTGTCCTTGTCGGTGAAGTTGGAGAAAACCGAAATGGGCCACCAGTCTTCTTCCAGCGGCTCGGTTCTGAACTCATCAAGGATGTGACGAATCTCATCCTTGTGCTCCAAGGCGGTGCGCATGCCCTCTGCATAGAGGCTGGAACGATACCGCTGGGCCTGGTAGAGATATTCAGGTTCCACACCTACGGTAGGCAGGATGCGTTCCACATCAAGCTCGTTCGCCCGTGCATAGTTTTCCGCCCTACCGGAGGTATCGGGAACCAAAGTGATGGGCTTGCGCAGATACGTTGCCAACAGTTCAGGGTTGGGCATGTTCTTGGGGACTTTCCGGAATACATCATAGTCGTCCCAGCTATAGATGAACCGAACCTGTTTGCCTTTTTCCCGCAGGGCTCGCACCACCAACTCAACCGAGATGATTTCCCGGAAGTTTCCTATATGTACTGTGCCAGAAGGGGTAATGCCGGAGGCGCAGGTATAGACCTCTTTCTCTCCCTTCTCACGAATGATCTTGTCGGCGTATATATCCGCCCAATGTGTAGATACGTTCTGTTCGCTCATAAACGATGATTATAGTGAATCATATCTATCAGTTCAACTGCCGGTTGCCAAAACAAAGAGCGAGAGCGTATACTTATGCACATGAAACGATTGATGGTGTTCCTTCTTTTGCTTGCCGCTACCATACCCTTCCTCTTTTCTGCAGAGGAAGCGCCATTGCAGCCCGGTTCCATCATTGAATCCGGCATTGCTTCCTGGTACACCAGCGACAAAAGCGAAAGCTTGACGGCCAATGGGGAGACATTCGACCCTTCCAGTCTTTCAGCCGCCCATAAAAGCCTGAAGTTCGGGACCATCGTTCGGGTCACCAACAAGAACAACGGAAAGAGCGTGGATGTACGGATCAACGACCGAGGGCCGTATGTCGACGGCAGGATCATCGACCTGAGCCCGGCTTCCGCAAAACAGATCGACATGTTTGACAGCGGGATCGCCCCGGTTGACCTTACGTTGATCTTCGAACCGGAAGTTCCCGAGTCGAAATACAACCGGGCAGGCGATACCGGCTGGTATCAGATCCAGGTCGGAGCCTTCTCTTCGTTGCTGACCGCCTATGCACAGTACGACCGGCTGTTGAATGCAGGACTCAAACCGTATGCAGAGCAGCTTGCCGACTCAAAAGCGGTTCGTCTGACGATCCGCTGGATTCCCGCGTATCAGCTGGACAAGACGATGAAGGCGTTGTCAGCCCTCGGGTTCAGCGAGAAGAACGTCCTGAAGAAAAGCGAAGCAAATCCCTACCGCTAACGTGAGGCACCACAGCATTTCTTATATTTTTTCCCACTGCCGCACGGGCAAGGGTCATTGCGGCCAATGCGTACGGGAAGGTTGACCGTCCTCTTTGCAGCGAGGCGCTCCTGATAGCCTTCATACATGGCACGAAGTCCCCGATGGCGTTTCTTACACATTTCAGCCAGGTTGGGAATGGCGATGCGCAGGGATGCCAAAAACTGCAGGTCAACGGGGTCATCAGGCTGATACGATTCGAAATGGTTCTTGTCGTAATGGTAGTTGAAGACATAAGCAGGGGCCAATGCTTTGTTCCCTGCAATCTCATGAAAGCTGAGTATCACTTCCTTGCAGTGGCAGGAAGGGTTCATACAGTATTGGTCTTCCATAAGGTACGTAGTCTGACCGTGCGGTATGATAAACGGCGTGCAGTACGGGAAGATCTCAGTGAAGGCGATATTTCCATCAGTTACATCCAATTTTGAAAAATCATACTCGATACCTGCAAAATCAGTAATATGTTCGGTCAGATTGCGTTTTTGCTCATGATAGAACGTTTGTACGGCTTCCCACTGGTCGGCACTCATTTGTATCGAATGGGAGGAACATTGTTTGGTATTGGTGTCCAAGTCGACCTGCATTCCGTCGTGCATAACCGTAACGATGCCACAGGTACACGTCGGATTGGCACACACACGTGCATTGCTCAGATCTACATTTTGTATCGGTTGGTTTGCCAAGGTGCACTCCTAGAATCGAAAATGGGCGGACAATTGTCCGATGATGACTTTTGCAGGGAAGGCAGGGTTGTTGCCTGCAATCAGATAGGCCATTTGGTACCCGATATCCATATAGTAAGACAGGGAATAGGAAAAGGCCACTCCGGCACTTGCCAACACAGAGGAAAGGCTCTGGCTTGTCCCGTAGACGTTCCCCAGTCCAAAACCGTTGTCATAAAACAGTACAAGACGGGGGAAGCAACCTTTTGCAAAACTTTCCGGTCCATTGAATCGGATTTCAGCTTGGTTTGCAAGGGCAAGATCAATCGGATACATCCAAGGTTCGAAGCCTCGTACCATACTGCCCAACGAGGTGGTTTGACTCAGCGAAGGAGGGATCGCACTTCCGTAAACAGCCGATGCAAGTATCCGGTCGGCAAGTACAATGGAATAGAGGTTCCTGTCTTTGCCTTCAGGGTTGGTGTAGAGGGTCCTTGCCCATTGTGCGCTGGCCTCTGCGCTGAGGTAGGACGCATTGGTATTAAGAAGTCGCGGACCGAATTTCAGCAGGAGAGATGTCTGATAGCCATCGGTCATGACTCTGGTATCGATATAACGGTCATAGGAGAAAACAGCAAACAAGATGGTGCCGATACCGGAGAGTGCTCCATAGAAGTTGTCGCCTCCATAGGTGGAGAACCAAGTATCGGGAGAAGTGACCAAACCGCTTTCAAGGGTCCTGCCTTCAGCCAAGGGATCGAGGGCTCGTTCAAAGGAACCTGCATACCCAAGGGAAAGACTGGCATGCTTTTCAGTACCAAGAAACTGTCGTAGTGCAAGCTTCCAATCGAAAAGCAACGTGTCATAGACCAAGGGAGTCGCCACCGGATAGGAACCGTCGGACGGGTCCTGCCAGAGCATGCGTTGGTGATACCCTGTTTTCCCCATCAGAGAGAAATCGGTTTCCCAACCTGCGAACAAGGAAGGCATACTTGATCTGGCCCCGACGCTGATTCCAGTAGGGACCAAACCACTGATAATCTGCGGATGTCCCAACCATCCTTCATAGACGAAGGACCATGCAGAGAACAACGAAATGGGAACAAAAAGGAACAAGAGGGCTACTATGTATCGTTTTTTGTTCATCCACCATCCTTTTAAACACATGTATACTAACATAGGCAGGATGGCCTTTGTGAAGATTCTTTACATTCTTCCGAAAATCCTTTAGATTACTTACATTCTCCAGGGCCTATAGCTCAGTTGGTTAGAGCATCGGACTCATAATCCGTGGGTCGAAGGTTCAAGTCCTTCTGGGCCCAAAGAATTA
>NZ_JBFWIJ010000021.1:0-54059 GCF_050256055.1 Sphaerochaeta sp.
TCAACCCAATCGGAGGGAAAGGACGGATCAGCGGAGTGGTGCTGGCAATCATCCTGCTCCGCTTACTCGAGACCGGACTCAACCGGTTCCCCACCATCAGCAGTTATTACATCTCTCTCATCTGGGGCGGTGTATTGATCCTGGTCATGGTGCTCAACTATTTCACCGAGAACAAGAAACCCATGAAGAAACGGTTGGTCCGCTTCCCTTCCACCAAATAAGCGGCATCACAGGTAGAGAGAACCTCCCCCTAGGATGGGGGGGGTTATTGTTGTTCTTGCTTGCGCTCAATCCATTCTTCCCCTATGCTGAAACACAGGGAACGAAAACACACCAAGCAAAGCATGGAGGCCCTGTATGAAATACGCCCTCTCCTTGATGCTGTTCGGAACCATCTTAATTCTGGGAATGCTCTTCACCGGGTGCGAACAGTCCGTTTCTGAGCCAAGCAATGGAACCATTGAGCTTACCATTGCACCTCTGGATATCAACGAAGGCTACTACTACCACTTCACGGGAACCAACGATTCCGATGGAACGAGTTTTGCGGTACAAAGCATTCCCGGGTCGACGTTGAAAGGGAATAGCGGCCATTTTCTTTCTCCGCTGCTCAACACGGGAAATTGGGTCTGTAATGTCTATGAGCTTACCCAACAAATTGGAGCACAGAGCGACCCTACTCCGTACATCGTGCGCCAGGAATTGGGAATCAGCGTCTCCGTATTGGAGGACCAGACAACCGCAGTGAATGTGGAGTGGACCTCATGATCAGCGGTTCAATTCCCGTATCTCTTCCTGGGTCAATGTTCTGATAGGCAGTGCCCTACCTAAATACCAAAGCTTGGCACTCTCCTCAAATTCCTCAGCTGCATACTGAGCTTCGAAAAGCGAGGCTGCACAGGTGATCAACCCATGATTCTGCATCAAATAGGTGGAGTATTGGCTCTTGTCGAAGATGTCCTGGGCAATCAAGGGAGAACCGGGTTTCCGGTACTCCAGGATGCCCACCTTATTGACCTTCATGACAAAATACGGAGTGAATGGGACGAATGGCTGTCCGTCCTGCAATCCGGTGGTACTTGCAAGCAAAGTGGCATAGGTGGAATGCAGATGCACGACTGCGCGGACATTCGGATGGGAAGCATAACAGGCCAGATGAAACGCCGCTTCCTTGGTGGTGGCCTTGCCGCCCAGCAAAAGCCCATCCCTGGTGAAATGAGAAATGTCCGCCTCAACCAAGGAGCCGAAGGAGGATCCGGTAGGAGTGGCAAGCAAGGAACCATCATCCAGCAGGACCGAGAGATTCCCGGCACTGCCGGCTACATACCCCTGTTGGTACAAACTCAGAGCAACCTACACCAAGGCCTGTTTCATTGGAAATTCTTCCATCGTCATGCTCCGAGTATCACCACAGGGTTCTTGCCATACTTCTTTGCACATTTGGGACACGTCGTGTACCACATGTACCACGTATGGATGGGAACGTTCCGTTTTTTCGCCAACGCTTCGAAATCCTTGCACCAGATGCCGGTATTCTTGAACGGACCCTCATATACGTTGCTCAACAATTGTCCCTTCAGAAATGCCATCTTTTGACCGGGAACTTCCCGATCGACGGCAACCAGGACTTCCATCGTCCAGCGCGATACGTGATTGCTCAGCGCCATATTGTCCACTACCTTCGCTCCCGCCCTCTCTATCTGTGCTTGGGCCGTGCGCATCACCTGACCGAAATTGAGCGGTATGAAGAAAAAGGTGCGTACCCGCTTCTTCACAAATTTGCGATCATCAAACGAAACCAGGGTATCTTTCCAGGGAGTCGGATCAAACGGTGGACAGCACACATTTTCATCCATACCACAGTCCTCCTACGGACAGGGTACACCCGGTTGGGTCTTTCGCCAAGACATCAGATCTCCAAGTGAGGGTCATCAAGGATGGGAATCTGAATCTCGGTGATGAAGCGGGTATTGTCCCGTTCGACGAACTGGTCAAGAATATTGAAATTCACCTCCCAATCGGCAAGCAAGCGCCCGTTTGCCTGCAAACGGATGCGCTCTGTCGTCTCCCCGATCAATTCGTACGGACCCTGATGGTAAGCGCAGAGAAACGACCCTGCCTTGATCCGCATCACTTCAGTTTGCAGGTGGCTTCCTCCCTGGTATTCAAACAGAAACGCACCGAAGCGCTTTTCCTTCCCCTGATAAAACACCAGGGTGGGATGGAAATAAAACACGTCCGAACCATACAGCGATTCTTCCGAACCGATATTCAGGTAATACCGGTCGGAAAACGTCTTGACCATGACATGGGCAAGATCGACCGAGGGAAGCTGCTGTTTGATGAACTCCAACTTTCGTTGGATGGCGCTGTCGATCTCCATCAATTCATTGTAGCGTCTTCTCAGCAACAAGGACTGGTCCTTCAGCTGTTCGATCGTATGGTCGAGGGTTCTGCTGTCCAAATATTTCTTGATCTGCTCAAGCGAGTACCCTAACCGCTTCAGGTAACGTATGGAAGCCACCTGGTAGATCTGGTCGAACTTGTACAACCGATACCCGGTTTTCGCATCACGGTGAACGGGAACCAACAGACCTATTGAGTCGTAGTACCGAAGCGTCTGTACATCTACACCGAACAACGTCGCCAATTCGCCGATGGTGAAAAAATCCTTCATGCAGAAAGTCTAGCGTTTGTCTCGTTCATACGGAAGGCCCAGAGCCGAAGGATTGTGAGTCTTACCGAAAGAAAAGCACAGTACCAGAATGGTGACCACGTACGGGAGCATACCGAATGCTTGGGAAGGAATGTTCGATCCCATCGTCTGCAGTCTGATCTGCAGTGCCTCGGCGGACCCGATGACCAAGGAGGCAGCAACGACACCAAGAGGATTGCGTCTGCCGAGCAGGACGGCCACCAGCGCAATATAACCCTTGCCCGAGGTAAGGTTTTCCATGAAGAATCCCAATTTCACCATCGTCAGATAAGCTCCACCCAATCCGCCGAGCACCCCGTTTACGATACAGGCAAAATACCGCACCCGCTGTACCCTGATGCCCGCACTGTCGGCAGCGCGAGGTTGCTCCCCCACCGCTTCAAGCACCACACCCCATTCCGACTGGTAGAAGATCACCATCATGACTGCAGTGATTATATAGACTGCATACACAAAGGGATCTTGGTTGAACAAAGCATCCCCAACCAGGGGAAGTGAGGAAAGCAGGGGGATGGCGATCGGCTTGAGAACAGGAATTGAGGGCAAGGTCGTCGTCTTACCGAATTGAAGAAGGAACAGGAAACTGGTGAGGCCGAGAAACAGGAAGTTCAGGGCAAGTCCGGAAATGGTCTGGTCGGCTTTGAAGCGAATGCTCAAGACCGCATGCAGCAGGCTGACAGCAAGGCCTCCTGCGATACCACACAACAGTCCGAGGGGAACACTGCCGGTCGCAAACATGGCTGAGAAACTGAAATATGATCCGCTGAGCATGATCGCTTCCAGTCCGATGTTGCTCACTCCGGATCTCTCACTGACGGTTTCGCCCAAGGCAGCAAGGGTAATCGGGGTAGCCATTCGTACCGTCGCTGCAAAAAATGTGGAAACAAGTACGCCAACTGCATGGTCCATTTCAAATCTCCTTCTGCCTCAGCAACTGCTGTTGGATGAGCAGCATGACCACGACAAGCCCCATAATGATCGAAGCAATGGAAGTAGGCACCCCACTGGCACGTTGCATGGCCATGGACCCTACTTGCAGGGCGGCGATCAAACAAGAGGCAATGATGATGTACAAGGGATGGTTGCGTCCCAGTAGTGCGACCACAATGGCTATATAGCCATAGCTCGGACTGATCCCTTCCAGCAGACGATGATGCAACCCGGCAATTTCAGACACTCCGGCAAGTCCGGCGAGCCCACCGCTGAGCAGCGAGGAGAGCAGAACTTGCTTCCCAACGGAAATGCCGCTGCACAGACTCGCACGGCTATTGAACCCAACCGCCCTCATGCAGAATCCGGTAGCTGTCCTGAACATCAGCAAGTAGACTAAGAGTGCACTTATCAGAGCAAGCAAAAACCCTGCATGCAGGCGGGTGGGAGGAAGCAACAACGGGAACGAGAGAAACGAAGGGAGCATCGGTGACATCGGATACGGATAGGTAGGGTCCTTCAAGGATGTTCGTACCAGAATCCCCACCACATTGATGGCTATGTAGTTGAGCATGATGGTGTTGATCACCTCACTCAAACCGAACTTTGCTTTCAGAAACCCGGGAAACAATGCCCAGAGGCCTCCGGCAAGAAACCCTGCGGCCAGAACAAGCGGAACCAACAGAAAGGACGGCAGAAAAGAACACTTCAAACCCACCGCTGTGATGGCGATTGCACCCATATACAACTGCCCTTCGGCCCCGATATTCAGAAACCCCGTGCGGAACCCGATCGAAACACCGAGTGCTGCGAAAATCAGAGGGGTGGCTCTGACCAATACCTCTGCCAAGGCATAGGGGGAACCTGCAATGCCTTTTACGAAACTGGAAAGCGCCTTCGGGATGCTACTTCCCCCCATTGCAATACAGACCAGCGATACGATACATACCAAGACGGTCAGCAAGACCGACGTCAGAAGGGAACGTTTCACTGCAACCTCCCGTTTCCAAGCCCGGCCATCAACAATCCCAGTCTGGTCAAGTCCACCTGCTCATTTTCAAATACATCCATCAAAGTTCCTTTGTACAACACTCCGATACGGTCACTGATCGCCAGGATTTCCTCCAAGTCGGAGGATAGGAGCAATACGGCACAGCCTTGGCTGCGCAAGGTCAGCAAGGTCTTATGGACTTCCTCTGTACAGCCGATATCCAACCCTCGTGTGGGTTGGCAGGCGATCACCACCTTTGGATCATCGGCGAGTTCACGGGCAAGAATCAGCTTCTGTTGGTTCCCGCCGGAAAGATACCGCAATGGACAGGAAAGGGAAGCTGTCTTGATCCCATAGCAGGCGACCGCCTGTTCGGTAGCTTTATCCAAGGCAGTACGGTCCAGTAGATGATGATGCTTCAGTGAGGGCTTTTGATGAAAGGAAAGCAACAGATTTTCCCTTAGGTCCATATCCAGCACCAATCCGTCACGATGTCGGTCGTCACTGATGTAGGCGATGCCTTTTTGTCTTCGTTGCTGGATGCTCAGATGCGTGAGGTCCACACCATCAAGGTGCACGGAACCCTTGCTGAGCTTTCTGATGCCCATAATGGCCTCTGCAAGTTCGGTCTGTCCGTTTCCATCCACCCCGGCGATACCCACGATGGAACCTGCATGAAGGGTCAAAGAAAGCGGTCCCACCATTCCTTCCTGGGTTTGGATTCCATCCAACACCAATGCCGGCTGCCTGACAGCGGAAGACGAGATACGGTGTTGCGTTTTCTGGACTTTCCGCCCGATCATCAACTGACTGAGCTCCTGTTCATTGGTTTGGTCGGTCAAAACCGTCTGGATGTTCCGTGCATTGCGAAGGATCGTGACCCGGTCGGTATGGTGCAATACTTCATCAATGTGATGGGTGATGATGATCACCGAGTGGCCTTCTTCAGCAAGCTGATGCAATACGGCAAACAACCCCTCAGCCTCCGAAGGGGTAAGGACCGCCGTCGGTTCATCCAAGATCAAGAGATCCGTCTTCCGATAGAGTGCTTTCATGATTTCCACACGCTGTTGCTGCCCTACCGAAAGCTGACCGACCAACGCCTTCGGGTCGATGCTCAGCGCATATCGTTCGGACAAGGCGGAAATCTCTTCGTCCAGCATATTCCGATGCACAAACGGGTAACCCGGGCTTTTTAGTCCAAGGGTAATATTCTCCCTGACGGTAAGGGTGGGCACCAGGGTGAAGTGCTGATGCACCATTCCGATATGCAGGCCCAGTGCATCTTTCGGGCTTTTGATATTCACGATCTTTCCATCCAGATGGATGCTTCCTGCATCCATCTGGTAGATTCCGTAGAGAATATTCATCAAGGTTGTCTTACCCGCCCCGTTCTCTCCAAGCAATGCATGGATCTCCCCTCGTTCAAGGCTAAAATCCACAGCATCATTGGCTGCCTTGCCAAAGAATTGCTTGGTGATTCCGGTCATGGTCAAATACGGCATACAACCTCCTCTCCCACTCCCTGCCTCCCGCTAAACGGAAAGCAGGGGGAATTGTAATCAATGGGTGCGTACTTCGATCAAGGGAACGGTGAAGCTTCCTGCAAGAATCTGGGATTTGGTTGCGGAGATCTTGTCTTTCACCGTCTGCGGAATCTTCGCCTCGAAACTGTTGTATCCGGAAATATCCACGACCCCGTCCTTCATGCCCAGGTTGAACACGCCGCCTTCATAGGTATTGGTGGACACTTTCTGTACAGCATTCAACACCAAGGCGGGTACACTGTAAATGGTGGATGCCACAACCGTATTCGGTGCGATGGAGTTCTGGTCGTAGGAATCTCCGGTTGCCAGCAATCCCCGTTCCTCTGCTGCCTTGATTACTCCGGTTCCGGCTTGGTTGGCACAATGGGAAAGTACGTCGGCACCGCTGTCCGCCATGGATAGCGCGGCCTCCTTGCCCAAGGAAACATCAGTGAAACTGCTGATATAGGCTTCCAGGACCTTGATGGATGGATTCACCGCCTTCGCACCCAGTTTGTATGCTTCCAGCACCTTGACGATGGAGGGTTGTTCGAATCCTCCGACAATGCCGATGACCCCGGTCTTGGACAGTGAGGCGGAAAGCATTCCCATCAAATACCCAGCCTGCTCACAGGCCATCACATAACTGGCGACGTTCGAAGCGGAGGTATTGGACTCGATCGCCATGAATTTGGTCTTCGGAAACTGGGCAGCAACACGGACGGCAGGATCTCCGAATTGGAAGCCGTGGCCGATCACCAAGTCATACCCTTGGGCTGCATAGTCACGAAAGGCGGCTTCCCCGTCGGCGATTCCCACGTTCTCCGAATATGCAGTTTCAAGCTTGTATTCTTTCTCCGCTTCCTTGAGACCGGCGAAAGCCACGGCATTCCAGCCCTGGTCATTGGCAGGACCGCTTAAAAGCAAGGCTACTTTCAAAGTTCCATCGTCCTTACTCTGTTCAGCAGCTCCTCCGGCTGTCAAGGTGGATATCCCCAAACACAGAACCAGACACAGTACCAGCAATACATTCTTCATGGTGTTCACTCCTCGTATGTGCTATCGCATTCTCAACCAAAGATTGAGGGAAACTGTTTTCTCAGATGTTCCGTACATACCTTCTCGGCCTTTTGGGCAAGAGAGGCCTCGTCGGCTTGGGTGAATCGGCCGTCCTGCCACACCACTTTGCCGCCGACCATGGTAAGGGCGACCGGACCGGTTGCTCCGACACGGGCGATCAGGTTCCTCGGGTCATGCAGGGTACCGGCCAGTTCGAGTTTGGAGACGTCCACGGCAAAGAGATCGGCGGCTTTTCCAATTTCCAAACTTCCGATATCCTCGCGTCCCAGTGTCTTCGCTCCGTTTACCGTCCCCAGTTTGAGCATTTCGTATGCACTGGGAGCGCCGCCGCGTTGTTTGCTGTGATACGATTGTGCAAGATATGCCATGCGCAGGGTCTCCAGGAGATTGGAGCTGTCATTGGTAGCCGAGCCATCACACCCAAGCGACACATTCACCCCGGCGTGCTGGAGGGCGGGAATATCGATGATGGGGAAGCCTCCGAGCACGGCAGGTGCCGGACAGTGGGAAAGGCCGGTACCGGTTTCAGCGAGGATGGCATATTCTGCCCGTTCCAGCTCCCAGCCGTGGGCTATCCAAACATCGGGTCCGACGAAACCGATCGACTGCGCCCAATCCAAGGTTCTCATCCCGGTACGCTCCAGCATGATGGGATTCTCCCCTTCGCCAAGGTGTGTATGCAGCCGTACACCAAGGCTATGGGCGAGTTTGACGGATTCCTTGAAGGTATCCTCATAACTGTTGATCGGCTGACAGGGAGCAATGACGATTTGGCTCATGCTGTTTGGTTTGGGGTCGTGATACCGTTCGACAAGCCGTTGGCAGTCGGAGAGGAAATCGTCGGTGGTTTCCAGCATCTCGTCAGGGATGGTGCTGCCTTTCGAGCGTTCCAAGGTATTGCAGCCTCGACCGGCATGATAGCGGATTCCCAACAGAGAGGCAGCTTCCATTTGTCGGTCTACCGCGGCAGTTCCTGTTTTTCGGGTATAGCAGTATTGATGGTCGAATGCTGTGGTGCAACCGTGTTTGAGCAGGTCGGCCATGGCAACCAAGGAAGAATGATAGATGACTTCGTTGTCGATCTGGGCGAAAATCGGATAGATGCGGTCCAACCAATCGACGACCAACAGATTCGGATAATCAATGGTGAGCAGATTCCGTACAAAGGTCTGAAAGAAATGATGATGCGTGTTCACCAGCCCCGGATAAATGAAGTAGTTCTCCCCATCCAGGATTTCACAGCCGACTGCATCCAGGTTTGGTCCGATCTGGGCAATCTGATACCCGTCGATGAGCAAGTCACAATCAGTATAGACTCGGTCTTGTGCATCACAGGAGACGATCGCCCGTACTTTACGAATCAATTTTTTCCGTCCCATCACGTACTCCTTTTGTACTTGATGGGTGCACGATAAAGCCTATAGTAACTATAGGGTCAAGGAATTTTTCCAATAATTCTGAAAAAGTTTCAGATTTGCAGAAAGGATACATGGAGAGAATGAGAAAGCGATCCGTCGGCGTACATGGCAAAGAACCAGGTACGCCGGATAGTTTTATCGATACGATTCCGGGATATACGTAAAAATACTTTTCAATATCTGCGCATCAAACTTCGAAGTACGATTGTAGAAATACAATCCGTTCTTTTCCTGCTCGACATCAGTCAACTGCGTATAACAATACCCACTAATATGCGGCAGCTCATGCAACACACGTGTCTGCTCCTGCAGACGTTCAAGGAATTCTTCTTGCGTCAGCGGAGCTTTTCCGTAGCCCCAAGAGACCATGTTCTGCCCTTGAGCCAACGAATCACTCGCTTGGGTCTGTGGATCCCACTTGATTCCCCCATATTCATCCACCAAATAGGGTTGGCCGGAATATTCCGCTTCACATTCCGGATAATTGCGATACGGTTTGCCCATGGCATCCAACGCCAACAACTGCTTCAGTTTATGGGGATCCTGTTCATAGGTATGAATCGTCCAGAGGTCGGTGACGAAATGGATATATCCGCTGCTGTCGTTCACCGGTCGTGAAGGATCGAGCAACTTGCACAAGGAATATGCATCGCGATGCAACCTACGGTGCACCAAAGGTTTGGTGAATTGGAATGTTTCATTCAAAGGTGTCCAGACGATCAAAGCCGGGTGATTGCAATCCCTGAGAATGATCTCAGCCCATTCTGAGAGAAAATTCCTAGCCGGCAGACCTTCCGTATTATAATCCAACCCCCAGCTGGGACTTTCCCCCCAACACAGGTACCCAAGCACATCTGCCCAGTAATAATACCGTTCCTCAAACACTTTCTGGTGGAGCCGAGCCCCATTGAATCCAAGTTCCTTTGCCAAAAGAATATCGTGTTTCAAGGCCTCATCCGAAGGCGCCGTCCACAGCCCGTCTTGATAATAACCTTGATCCAGGACCAATCGTTGATACAGTTTTTTCCCATTCAAATACAGAATCCCATCAAGAATAGAGACTTCCCGAAACCCGACATACGCTTGGACACGGTCAAGGATAGTTCCCTGGTCATCCAGAAGCGAATACACTACAGGATAGAGTGTCGGGTGCTCCACATCCCAGTACTCAACCGAAGGAACCGATATTTCCAAAGGAATTCCTTCCCGCATGGGTTCGATACGCGATGCAACGCAGGTTGTACCTGAGAACAGTTCAATCTGCAGATTTGCACCGTTCCTGCAAGCATAGAATTCCGGAGTGCAGATCAACATATTGGTATGGATATTGGTTTCGGTACGCACTTTTTTCAATGCACAAGGATGAATCGCTTCCATCCAAACGGTCTGCCAAATACCGGTGATGCGTGTATAGAAACATTTATATGATTCATAGAATGAACTTTGTTTTCCTGAAGGGATACTGCCATCCCAAAGATTACTGGTTACCTTGACAACAAGATGATGGGAACAACCTGGTTTTACATACCGGGTGATGTCTACAGAAAATGAGCTGCTCCCCCCATCATGGAAATCTACAAACCTTCCATCGATGAATATTTCTGCATGGTAGAAGACGCCTCCGAAATGCAGTACTATTCTTTTGTCACAATAATCAGTAGGGATATCCAGTGTTCTATGATAATACATCAACGGGATGAAATCCTTTTCCCCAACCCCGGATAATTTGCTCTCGGGTGAATACGGGACAAGGATTTCCCGTTCAAACCCTGTGCTTCGTTCAAGTGCATCATACTGCACCTGATTTGAGAAATATTGGGGACGTTTGACGATTTTGTACGTCCATTGCCCATTGAGATTCAACCAATCTGCACGCTGAAATTGAGGCCTCGGGTAATCATTTCTTGGTATATCCATATATTATCCTTTCACTGCCCCGGCGATACCGGAGACAAAGTATTTCTGAAGGGCTATGAACGTGGCCACAATTGGAAGCAGACTCAACGTACCGGCAGCGGCCATACCGGACCAATCGGTTTCATTTGCGCTTTGGAAGGCCAGCATGCCTACTGGAAGTGTCCGTAAGGCTGGATCGCCAAAGGTGAACACGAGGGGCAGCATGAAATTATTCCAGGCAAACATGAACGTAAGGATGACTACCGTCGCCGTTACCGGTCCCGACATGGGAAGAATCACCTTGGCAAATACCGTCATGAAACCGGCGCCATCAACGATTGCGGCCTCTGTCAGGGATTTGGGCACCCGTTCAAAAAAGCTTTTGTACAGGAGTATGGAGGTCACCTGTCCGCCACCTGACATGGCAAGAATCAATCCTGTCCGTGAATTCAGCAGACCCATTTTTTGGCTGAATCCCACGATGGGAATAATCGTAGTACCTGTGGGAACCAGGAATGTAGCGATCAGAACCGAAAGGATCAGCGTTTTCCCTTTGAAGTCGTACATCGCCAGCACATACCCTGCCAGGGCGCACCGGGCTACCACCAACATGATTGACATCCCGGTTGTCCAGACACTGTTCACAAAATACTTGCTGAATCCTCCCTTCGTCCATGCTCGAACATAGGCATCGAACTTGAATGAGTCAGGAAGGAGCTGCAACCCTTTCTGAAAGAGTTCCAAGGAGTCCTTGAAGGATGCACTGATCATCCATAAAAATGGATAAATCCATCCAAAGCAAAAGACTGCGAGCAACACAAATACCCCGATGGGGCCAATTGCTTTCCTAGGGACTATTCGCCGTTGTGCACTCATTCTTCACCCCTTCCAAGTTGTGATCGTCGGCCGATGGTGAGTTGTGCTATGGTGAGAATCATAAACACAAGACCAAATATGGTAGCAGCCGCACTGGCATACCCCAGCCTCGGGACCGATGCCCCGAATGCCCAGCGATAGATGAAGAGTTCAATCACTTCCGTCCTGAAGAACGGACCTCCACCGGTAAGCGTCAGCATGAGATCAAAAACACGCATCGCATCACTCAGCGTCAAAACAAATATTATGATGCCGAACGGAACCAGCAGGGGTGCGGTGATGCTTTTGAATATAGTCCATGCACCAGCTCCATCAATATGCGCAGCTTCATAGAGTTCATTCGGAATACTCTGCAAACTAGCAATCCAGTAAATAATTGATGTCCCAAGCCATTTCCATACCCAGATGCACCCGGCAGTAACCAACGCAGTTTCCGCTGAACCCAGGAAATGCGTCTGGCCTTGGATCAAACCGAATTGCGACAGCAGCAGATTGAAGGGACCTTTCATAGGATCGAAAATCATATTCATGATGGTGCCAACGATCGCACTGGTGGTAACGACCGGAATGAACAACAGGGTACGAAAAACCGATCTATAGCGTAATCTGCTCCAATTCAATAAAATTCCGAAGAATAATGAAATGAAGAATCTAAGGGGAACCACAATGAGAATAAACCACACAGTCGCTTTCAAGCTGTTCCAAAACAATGAATCCGAGAGTAGTTCTGCATAATTCCCCAGACCATTCCAGACTCCGGAAACCTGGAATCCATTCCAATCCAGAAAGGAGTAGTAGAGAGTAGCAAGAACCGGCCACAAGGAATACACCCCGTATAATACCAATGTCGGCAAGAGAAACAGATAAATCCATCCGTAGGGAGTTTTCCCGTTTACTGAATTCTTACTACTCATCAAAAACCCCTTTCAATCGCTCAATACTTATCCGTGGTGAAGTTCATGCCGTATTCCCAATTGGGGAACACCCAATCCTGCAACGATACCTTGCCACCGGCATCCTGAACTTTCTTGACGGCACGTTCCCGTTCCTTTGTCATCGCTGCATTGTATTTCTTGAGTTCAGCCTTCCAATCCTTGATTGCTCCAGCATAGTATCCTTGAAGGATTTCAGCAGGATTTGGATGAATGTCCCTCATCTCAGCATATACATCACCAATTGCAGGGTTGCGGAGCAGAGGATCAGGCTCATATGCCATTGTCTTTGCAAAGATGTCGATTACCTTCTTATAGGTAGGATGTACATTCGCGGTATCAACCACGGATAAATCCAAGGGCGGCTGGTCCATTCTTTCAGCCAATTTTTTATAATAGTCTTTGCTTGTCAATTGCATGAGGATATCGGTAGCCTCTTGTACAGCGTGCGATTGACTGGAAATGAAGAAGGTTCCCTTGGGCGGAGTGCGATAGATGGTATACGGTTTGGATGCATCAGCGCGGACCGGCTCAGCTACACCGACATCATCAATGATTGCCGAGAAATTGCTTTTTATCACACCAATATTCCAGGAACCATCAAACAGGACGGCAGCTTCACCCGCAGCCCAACGTTCTCTCGCAGCACGCATATCCAAATTGACTGATGACGGATGCACAGAACCATCATCTTTCAGTCCGGTCAAGAATGCAAACACCTGAAACATTTGGGGAGAATCGAATTGATACGCCCCTGTTTTCCAATCGATGTATCCAGGACTTCCTACAGCATTCAGCCAATCCTTGATGGAATCGTTCATGCGAGAGGTGAAGGCAATCGGGAGAATGACACCATAGACCTTCCCATTTGACTGCTGGGTAATTTTCTTGGCTAATGCCCGCATTGCATCAAATGTAGCAGGAACCTCGGATTCCTTGATCATAGACGTATGATACCAGAGCGGAACATTGTGATTCAGGTTGTTCATGGTCGGGAATGAGTAGACCTTTCCCCCAAACATGGTATATCCCTCGAACAAGGAGGTTTGAATCTGCTTTGGAAGCTGGTCCTTTGTAATAGCCATGGGCGAGAACCAACCATCCTTATACATCGCTGGTTCAGGGTTCCCCGGGAAGGTCATGGAAAATACGTCAGGGCATTGACCCGAACGGAAAGCCAACAGCAATGCATCATTCTGCTTGGCCGGATCATACTGCGTATAATTAACTTTCACCCCAGTTTTGGCTTCATAGGCATTCCAAATTTCTTGATGCAAGGGAGCCAAGGGAAGATAATGATCCCACCATTCCAACGTTTTGGGTTGGCTTGAGCTTTGAGATACGGCTTCTTTTTCAGAAGTTCCCGCACTAAAGAGCATGGATGTTGCAGCAAACAAAACCAGCAACCAGACAACCATTCCTTTTTTCATATAATTCCTCCGTTTTATTCATCACCATTCTGATGATTACCAATCTGATCTCCTTTTTGGCAAAGGATCTGCGGTGGAAGCCCAGTCATGGAGCAACAGTTCCATAAGCTTCAATTTCACCGCGGTATATTCTGGATGGTGGTACACATTATGAGTTTCCGACGGGTCGACTGACAAATCATACAGTTCACCCTCGGAAGGCAATGCGTGAGATACCACCAATTTGTACTGTTGCGTCCGAACCATGGAAGCAAAGGCCTTCGGCTCTGTATGCCACGGCATGGCATTCAGATACTCACAGAACACATGGTCCCGATGCAAGTTTGTTGGATCCTGCAACAACGGAACCATCGATTTACCTTGCATGGCATCATAGGGGGGAAGATTGCAGAGTTCCAGAAGGGTCTGGGGAAGATCCATCAGAGCAACCAAGGAAGGAACCCGTTGTGGAGCAAGCATATTCGGCCAGCTGATAAGCAACGGTACATGAATACTGCAATCATAGAAGAATGGACCTTTCAAGTAGATTCCATGATCTCCAAGCAATTCACCGTGATCACTCATGAAGATCACAATGGTGTTTTCCCATTGCCCAGTTTCTTTCAATACCGTAATCATTCTGCCAACCTGGGCATCGATCAGATCGCACATTGCCCAATACGCAGCTTTCACCATCCTATGATCCAATTCCGTCATCTCGGAGAACGGATATCCTGCATGATGATTGTATGCACCTGTGTGGTCTTGCCGCTGCCATATCGGTTTGTCGTTTTCCTCACCCGGTACATACTTCGGCAAAGGGATGCCATCCAAACAAGAAAGATAGCGATCAAGGTATGATTTCGGGGGATCAAACGGATGATGCGGGTCATACATATTGACACTGAACAACCAGGGCTGACCATCATCAGCGTGCTGGCGCATAAACTCGATTGCTTTCTGTGCACACCACGTTGTTTGATGCTGCTCTTCAGGCATGCCGTCCTGAACCCATGTAGTTTCTTGGCGAGGGGTAGTCTTATAGCTGGTGCCCCATTGATCGGCAAGCCACCGATAGTACTCATTGTGCAACCCCCAGACAGGAGCGGTGTCGTGCGACCAATGGAACTCATCATATCCATCATCAATTCTGCGTTCCATGGTTGTACAACCACTCTGCGGATTGCATGCACTCAGATGCAATTTGCCCGACAATCCACAGGTATACCCATGATCTTTCAACAATCGTGTCACCAATACTTCCGAATCGGGAATATCTGCACCATTCTGACGCCCCCGAGCGGTTACCGGATACCGTCCGGTAAGAAAACTCGCCCTGCTGGGAGTGCAAACGGGACTCTGGCAATAGGCTTGCTCAAAGAACACGGAAGAAGCTGCAAGTGCGTCAAGATTGGGCGTATGTACGTATGGATTCCCATAGCACCCGAGTGTATCAAATCTTTGTTGGTCAGTACAAACCCAAAGGATATTCGGTCGTTTGTCTCGATTCGTATTCATCAAATGTTCCCTTTGTCTCAACAGTAGGGTCTCTGAAGTGCCGGCACAATATGATGAATTATCCAAAAGTTTTGAATTCTTATCATTTCATTGAAACATTTGAATTACATGATATCCTATCACCATGAAAATACGATCAGAATACAACAAGATACCTCCATCCTGTGTCGAGCATTTCATCCCTCAATCAGTCCTCTCAGCAAGTATTTTTAAACAAATGTCTATCTTACAGGGTGGAATAAGTACTCTTGTCTCTGGATTTTGTGCTCGTCGCCCAGCATATAGGGAGTATCATATCCTGAGTATTACGTTATCCGGGTCCGGAGAATATCTGATGGAAAATGGACAAAAAATCATAACCAAGGAACAAGATTTGTATTTTTCTCATGCTGACGGGCAAGGGCACATACATCGTCCCGTCGGGAAAGTTCCCTGGAAACTCATCTGGCTGCAAATTTCCAAGGAAAATTCCTGGTTGGTACCGCCATCCCAGGATTGGGCTTTGCGGACCACACCCTATGCAAATAGACTGAGATATTACTTGGAAGATATGTTTGCCGAAGAATTGGAAAATGCTTCGGAGCGCTCCACGATACAACAGCTGTATGCCCAACTATTCTTCCTTACCCTACAACGGGAATTGCAGGAAAACAGCGATCCCGGCCTGCTTCGTTACAAGCAAAGCTTCTCCAAGCTCTGGATGCAGGTATCTGCATCACTGGAACAGCGGTGGTCTTTGGATGCCTTGTGCAAGGAAGTGGATCTTAGCCCGGCCCATTTCTCCCGACTCTGCCATGTATTCTATCGAAAATCCCCAGGAATGAAAGTCCGTGAATTGAAGATGGAGCATGCCCGTTCACTGCTACAGAACATCGATTGTCCCATCTCACAAGTGGCGGAAGTGATCGGGTACGAGTCGACGTCTACGTTCTCCACAGCTTTCTCCCATTACTTTCACCTTTCCCCGAGCGATTTCCGGCGTTCACTCTGAGAGCTTGGAACAACAAAAGCTATACCAGTATGCTGCATCTCCACATACCTGAAGAAGCAGCAATCCTGTCACACATTCTTACCGATATTTGCATATCCACTGGGAGCTGGCCAATGCAGACCCCGTTGGTTGTACAATCCATATTGGGGTTTTTCCACGAAAACCCTTTCGGGTATACCGGCCAATACACCCTGTTCCAACCATCGAAGATCAGATCCATACAGATTGTCGATGAGCATGCGCTGCATACGCTGCAGCACTTCTCGATGCAGAGGATCTTGCGCAAGATCCTGCAATTCCTTCGGATCATTGGAAAGGTCAAACAGCTGACTGGTATTGCCCCACGGATAGTAAATGAGCTTATAGGATTCCCATCTGATCATCCGAGTCGCTTTCTCCCCCTCTCCGCATTCGCCGTACAGGTATTCTCGTTTCTGCTTGGTACAGATGTTCAGCCCCTCCACAGATTCAGGGATGGGGATACCGCACAGATCGAGAAGCGTAGGCATCAAATCCTCCAGACAGACCAGATCCGAATTCTTCTCCCCTCGTCTGTCCTCAAGGAGCCTTCCGGAAAGAATCAAGGGAATATGGGTCGACTGTTCGTAGAAGAGACGTTTGGCCACCATCCCATGGTTGAACAACATATCCCCATGATCACTGGTGAACACGATGATGGTATCATCAAGCAGATTGCATTCGCGAAGCGTACCGATCAAATACCGAATCTGATGATCGATCAACGTACATTGGGCATAAAAAGCCCGTAATGCCCGCTTGATGTCCCGCTCATCATAGTGAGCTGCTTGCTCTCCCAATGCCTGGAACAAAGCCTGGTCATTCACCCAAGATCCCGCAGGGGGAGTGTCAAATTCCTCTTGATCATACATATCCAAATACGATTGCAGCGGAACTAAAGGAGGATGGGGGAACTGATAGGAAATATAGAAGAAGCCGGGTCTGGTGGGATCCTTACGCTTGATCTGCTTCGCCATCATCTGGGTCGCCCATACCGAGGGATGAGCTTGTTCATCCAGATGCCAAGGCCGCGTGTAGTAGGTATTGCTTCCCATGCAATGGTTGAATTCCTCACCTACATACCCTTTCTCCCCCAACCAGATCTGATAGTCATCCACCGTCCCGAATTCGTATCTTCCCTCCTCGACGAGGATCACATCATCGAAACCAATGCGGTTTCGTTGTGGGTACACATGAAGTTTCCCCACCCCCATCGTCTGATATCCGGCGGCCTTGAACGACTGGGCAAGCGTTGGAAGATTGGGCATTTCCATTGTATCGCTATACACCCTGTCTCCATGGGTCTTGGGAAAGACACCGGTCATCAACGACCTTCGAGCCGGGATGCATACCGGACAGGTGCTGTAACATTGCTGGAAATCGATACCATCCCGAGCCAGTGAATCCAGCGTCGGCGTCATGATGGTTTCATTGCCATGACAACCCAACAACGCAGCCGGCCAGTGGTCTGTACAGATGAACAATACATTCTTTCGGTTCATACGTTCTCCTAGTTGATCAAGTTCGGAATGAACAAGGTGATCTGGGGAATAAAGGTGATCAACAGAAGCACCAGAACCATAACCACATAGAACGGCAACATCTCCTTGACCAAACGTTCGATCTTTATCCCCGAAAGACCACTTCCGACAAACAACACACCACCCACCGGCGGAGTGATCAGGCCGATGCCACAGTTGAGAATCATGATCGCTCCGAATTGGATTGGGTCCACACCAAGCTGCGTTACAATCGGCAACAGGATGGGAGTCATAATGACGATGATGGAAGCCATGCCCATAATCATTCCCAACAACAACAGAATCAGATTGACCAGAAGCAGGATGACCACCTTGTTCGTGGTGAGTCCGAGAATTGCATGGGAAATGAACGTCGGAATCTGTAGATAGGCAACCACGAATCCAAAGGTCCCGGCCGCCGCAATGAGGATCAGGATGTTGGAGAGGACCCGAAGCGCATTCCTCAGGATTCCTCCGAATGCCTTGAGGGGAATCTCCCGATAGACAAAAAACGTCACGACGAAAGCCCAAAGCGTAGCAATGGCTGCCGACTCGGTTGCGGTGAATATTCCGGTGACCACTCCTAGGACAACAATCAGGATGGTCATAAGTGCCCAAATGGAATCCTTCAGGGAAACGAGGACATTCTTGATTGCAAAGGCATCACCTTTCGGATAATTGCGCTTCCGTGAAAGGAAAAACGAGAAAATCATGAGAGCCAAGGCCAATACAAGGCCGGGGATCAGGCCACCCATGAATAGCTTGCCTATCGACAACCCTCCGGCAGCCATTGCATAGATGATCATATTATGGCTGGGGGGAATCAATAAACCTTCGATTGAACTGGCCATGGTTACTGCCGTGGAAAACTCCCCGTCATAGCCGTTTTTCTTCATCATAGGGATCAGGATTGATCCGAGGCTGGCGGTATCCGCAGTAGCACTTCCGCTGATACCCCCGAAAAACACGCTGGCAACAATGTTGACCATGGCAAGCCCGCCACGCATCCATCCGACCAGGGCGTTGGAAAGCTTGATCAAGCGATCCGAGATACCCCCCTGGGCCATGATCTCGCCTGCAAGTACAAAAAAGGGAATTGCAAGGAAGGTGAACCCGTTGATCCCGTCGATCAAAGTGGTGACCAAGGCAATCAGCGAAATATGCAAAAACAGAATGGTCACAACCGAAGCTGCAATCATGGCATAGGCGATATGCATGCCACCGACAATCAGTACGGCAAAGGAGCCGAGCAAAAGGAGAATCGCTTGTGTATTCATGATTTCCAACTCTCCGTATCGAATAGTTTGGCCAAGGCCAGTACCAGTCCCAGAATTCCGGATACAAAAACGGAACCGTACATGACGGGAAGGGGTAAATGAGTGGCAGGAAGTACCGAACGCGCCATCATGATGATCGCCTCATATCCCACAGCGATGAACAAGAGATACAGGAGGATCAACAGCACATAGGCAGCCTTGTGCAGAAACAAACACACTCGTGCACTGAACAGGTATTCTATGATGGTCATCCGCATGTGCGAGCCATCGCGGATACCCATTGCAGCAGTAAGGAAACAGAGCCAGACAAGGCTCAGAATTCCAATTTCCTCCGTCCAACTGGGTGATTTCTTGAAGACAAACCGTCCAATGACCGCGATGGTGACGGAAACCACCATGAGCACGAAAATGACTTTTGCCAAGAACTCCAACACTGCATACAACCACCGGGAAAGCCGCTGTAACCCGGTATTCAAGGAAAGGCTAGACATCCTATTACTCCCGCATATGGATAGCCAGACAGCCGAAGCTGCCTGGCCTCCTGCAACTTAATACGTGGTGTTCCTGATCTGCTCGATGATGGAAGCATATTTTGCACCGTACTTGTCGTATACACTCTGTACAGCAGCTCTCCATTCCGCAGGATTCTCCGGCTTGTAGACCTCCACACCGGAATTCAGAATCTTTTCCATCAACACGGAATCCTGGGAGTCGGATAGTTCATTGAAATATGGAACCGATTCTGCAAATGCATCCTTGATCAATTTCTGGTCAGCTGCAGACAGCTTGTTCCAGGTAATCTCGGAGAACAGAACGATGTTCGGACTCAGTTCATGCCCATCGAGTACCATGTATTTGGCGACTTCCTGGAACTGGTTGTTGTAGAACCCGGAAAGCGGCTGCTCAGCCCCATCCACGATTCCGGTTTGAAGCGCGCTGTACAACTCGGTGAATGCTATGGAAACCGGATTGCAGCCAAGCGCTGCCATATTCTCCAGTGCAATGGCACCTTCATTGGCACGGATCTTCAGCCCCTTCATGTCAGAAACCTTGGTGACCTTCTTCTTGGTGAAGAAGTAATGGCGTGCAGACTCTTGGTATGACCCGATCGCTACCATTCTGGTGCCTGAGGACTGGATGCTGTCAAACAATTTCTGTCCGGCTTCCGTTTTTTGGAACGCTCTGGCATGTTCGACGCTGTCGAACAGGTACGGGAAGGTGAATACCTTCAGATCCTCTGCACCATAGTCGGCAAGGGTTGCCGGCATGATCATGGTCATATCCAGGACACCACTCTGCAATGATTGCAGATGTACAGCGGGTTTTCCCAACTGTCCACCAGGGAAAATCTGCAGTTCAAACCGTCCATTGGACTTTTCCTTGAGAATCTCACCGAATTTTACGATACCCTGGTCCAAAGGATGGGTGATCGGATTGTTCAAACCGACTTTCAATATCATCTTTTGGGGTTCCGCAGACTTCGATTCACCTTGTCCGTTGGCAAAAACGGAAGTGACCATGAGAACGGCAAGCATACAGGTCAATACGATTTTTTTCATATACACACTCCTATGTATGATGCACTCATGGTAGAGGGATGACAAAAAAGTCGGTGAGGGAAGAAATTGTCCAGAACCAGAAAATTCTTGTCATTCTCCCCGCTTTTCCTGCAAAAATTCCCGGGGTGTACGGCCTGTGACACGTTTGAAGCATTTGGTGAAATATGCGGGATCGGAAAAACCCGATTCTGAGCTAACCTCCTCCACGGTTTTTCCCAAAAACAGCCCTTGCTTTGCCTTGTCAAGCCGAACATGGAGAATATAATCCTTCAAATTGACTCCTTCGATCGTCTTGAAAATTCTTGAAAGATAACTCGGACTCAGGCTTACCTCAGATGCAAGCACTTCCAAGGAGAGCGACTGTGCATACGATTCGTTGATCCGATGCTTCACTTGTGAAAGCAATCGCTCATTCCGGGTGGCTATATTTTCCTGGACAAAGGAATAGAGGAATTTCAGGAACGTAAAGAACTCATGCCACGCTTGCTGCAACGTCCCTTGTTCCTCCTGGAGGATGGGATAACCCACCTCCTGATACAGACTGGAAGCCTGGACATCCCCTACGCTGTAGATTTGCTGAATGATGCGCATGCAGATTACAAGTAAATTCCTCCGCAACACCAGCTCGGGCATCGTCTGGAAGGCAGGAATTGAGGGAAGTGTATGGGCAAGATCCAGGAAACTCGATTCATCCTTTGCCAGCACAGCTTGGGCCATGCCTTGGGATATCCCTTCGCTGGATATCTCCTGCGGCAACGCCTGTGAAACGCTTGTCAGCAAATCCTTATACAAGGATGGCAACTGATACCATGCACCGGTAGGGGCCCCCGAGACAAATGTTCCATCCAATCGCTTTTGGCCGAGCACCGTCATATACTTACGCAGGTGTGCTTCCTGGCTGCTGAGGAACAACACGAGGTGCAGTGTCTGAAATTCCGAATGGATATGCCACACCTCGTAGGTTCGTTCCAATTCCTCGATATAGTGAAAGAACAGGGCGCCGTCTCCCTGTTTCCGAACAAACATACCCAGTACGAAATGGGTATGCTCGAGCCCCAAGAGTCCTACATAATCCTGTATGTTCTGTTTGGAAAGCAAGGCTCCAAGATAGAGTTTCTGAAGGAATTCCTGTTGGAGCGCCACCTTCAACTTCCCGTTTTCCTCCAGTTTTCTGGCCTTCTGTCGCTTCGATTCCACACGATCGAACAATCCTTCCATCAACGTTTTGATGGTTTTGATGGAGTACGGTTTGATGATGTAGTCATAGGTATTGTTTTTCACCGCCTGCTGTGCATATTCAAACTTGCTGTAGGCGGTGATCATCACAATCTCCACCTCCTCGTCGAACAGACGGATCTTTCGGGCAACCTCAAGCCCATCGCAAAGGGGAAGTTGGATATCCAATAGGATGATCTCAGGTTTGAATGTTTTGGCGGTTTTCACCGCCTGCACGCCATCGACCGCATACGCCAAGACAAGGGTTGTACCGGGATACAACCGCCTAAGGATCTTGGTCAAGGCCTGCTGCTCGATCAACTCATCCTCTACAATGAGCATGTTCATGCGATTTCCTCCCCTTGGGGAATAGTCAACCTGACGATTGTATGGGAATGCTTTTCACTCTCAATGGAGAACAACCCTTCCCGTTTGTAGCGGAGGTGCAATCGGGTCGAGACATTCTGCAGACCGATATGGGATGTTGCATTCGGCAGTACAGCAGGATCGAATCCCTCACCGGAATCCTCTATGATCAATGAAAGATCGGAACCAACCAACGCCGCTTCGATCCGTATATGGAGGTCTGTCTTGGTCTTCATTCCATGTTTGAAGCAATTCTCGATGAGCGGCTGCAGGATCATCGCCGGCATCCGGGCTTGTTCGGCCAGCGTTTCTATCACATATTCGATCGTCACACGCTCTCCGAAGCGGACCTGTTGCAAAAGCAGGTATTGCTTGATCACCGAGAGCTCATCAGCCAGAGGAACCAGAACATCTGTGGCATCCAAGGAATAGCGTAGTATCTTGGAGACCGCTTCGATCAACTCCATCGCCAACTCGGGATCATTGAGAAATGCAACTTTCCCGATGATATCCAATGCATTGAACAGGAAGTGCGGATTGATTTGAGCACGCAGGTTCGCCAACTGCGCTTGGATGAGATATTTCTCCTGTTGTTCGGCTTCCAGCAGTTTGTCACCCAGTTCCTTTTCTTTCAAAGCCTGTTGCTCAAGTTGTTGCAAATACTGCAGGATTTCACGTTTCATCCGGTTCATGCTGACGGCCAGTTCGTCAAACTCCAGAAAACCAGAGCCTGGTATATCGGGTGTCGACCAATCATTTGCAGCGAGGCGGTGAGCAGCCGACTGAATCTGCTGCATCTGAAGCAATATCCGCTTCGCAGCACGGATTGCAGAGAAAATCATGAACACCAAACTGGTGACCAGTAGTATCCAAAAGGAATATTCAATGGTACTCAAGCGTTTTTCATAGGAGGCAAAGGTATTGGAGGTTCGGGTATACAATTCCAAAACGAGTTCTTCCACCGCCATCTGGTGTTGGATCACACTGTCCCGTATATACGTGAATTTATCATAGGCACTTACGCTGGCATCCTTGACCAACTCGTATTGGTATTCATTGAAATTGGACAAACGCCGTAATACCTCTTTCAATTCACCGTCGACTTCCGGGATTGAGCGAACCGTGGAAATTTCCTGTTCAAGCTCCAGCATCGCCTTCTGATAGTCTGCTACCAATTCGGCTGAAGAAGCGCGAAGCATCGTACTGGAGAGAACATTCATATGCGAAACAGTCCGTGACAACATAAGCATTGCCTCGTTCTTCTCAAGAAATGCCTGATGGGCACGATCCTGCAGCGTACCCAGAAGAAAGAAGACGGAAAGGCTCAGTGTCAAAAAGACAAGGAGGATGCTGAAGCTCAGTACAACTAGGTTACGTATACTTTTCATAGTAGGCAATGCAGCCACTATACAAGCGCATACGACCGGCGTCAATCACAGCAAACAGAAGGATGGCCCTGTACTGGAACACAACCCATCATTTCAGTAAGATATGGGAAAGGAGATACATTCATGGAAGAATTTGAAACGTATCTTGCATCAATACCGAATGCTGAGCACAGCAAACAACTGAGAATCGTCCTGGAATGGGTACTGCATACGTTCAGCAACCTCAAACCCCGGTTTGCCTGGGGCCAGCCGATGTTCACCGACCACGGCACGTTCATCCTCGGTTTCAGTGCCGCCCAGAAACACTTCGCCATTGCACCCGAGGGGGAAGGCATCCGCCAATTCTCGGAGAAAGTCATTGCTGCAGGGTATGAACACAGCGTTAAGTTCATACGCATCAAATGGGAACAGCCGGTCAACTATGCCTTGTTGGAGGAAATCATCCGTTTCAACATGGCTGACAAAGCCGACTGCACCACCTTTTGGAGAAAATAGGGACTGTTGAATCGCCTATTCACACAATAGCAGCATACCCGATGCCCACCACCGCCCCCAGAGCAAGCAAGGCGATCGGGCCGATGGGAAATTTCTTGTTGTTCAAGGCAATAAAGGCAAGGATGAAAACCACCACGGCGAATAGATCGGGTTGGGTCAACTGCCCCAGTGCAAGCTGCAGCAAGGAAAGGCCCGCCGTGAAGATGGCTGCCACCACCACCGGACGCACGCCTTCCAGAATGCGCTTCATCAACGTCTGTTTACTGTATTTCTCATATAATTTGGCCAGGATCAGCATGATGATGACCGAAGGAAGCACATTGCCGAAGGTAGCCACGATCACCCCGGGAACTCCGGCAACCTGCATCCCTACGAATGTAGCGGAATTGATGGCAATCGGACCGGGAGTCATCTCGGCGATGGTAACCAGATTGGCGAACTCAATGGGGGTCAACCATCCATGATGCACAACCGCCTGCGCCTGGATGAGCGGCATGGCTGCATACCCGCCTCCAATGCTGAACACACCGACTTGGAAGAATGCAATAAAAAGCTGCCATAACAACACCATCATAGGTTCTTCTCCTTACGCAGTGCATAAATGCTCTGGACAACCGAGAGGAGAATCATGCTGACCATCACCAACATAATGTTCAGCTTCAACACATACAGGGCAATGAAACTGGCCAGAAACAAACCGATGGAGATTAATTGCTTCTTTTCCAGAAACGGCTTGAACAACGCCCAGGTCACCTGCAGTACGATGGCTGCCACCACTGCACGCATCCCGTGGAATGCCGCGGCTATCCAGACATTGTCCTGTACCGCCGAATACCCGAGGCTGACCAAGGTAAGTACGATCATCGGAGGAAGCACCGTCCCCAAGGCAGCGACCAAGGCACCGGGGGTTTTCGCCAAATGATAGCCGACCATCAACGACCCGTTCACCGCAATCGGCCCGGGCGAGGATTGGGCGATGGTGACAAAATCCAACATCTCCTCGTCGTTGATCCAGCCAAGCTGTACCACCATCTTCTTGCGCATCAGACTGATGATGACAAAGCCACCACCAAATGTGAACAAACTGAGGGTGAACGTCGTCCAAAACAGAGAGAGATAGAACCGAAGATTGATCGTCGGTTTCTTATGCTCTTCCCTGATCAGTTCACTTTTCATACACTTTTCTCCTTCGGCCCCGATACCTGTCCAGCCACCAACTGCAGCCGCTCGATGGCATAGGGGAAAAACTCCTGCATCGAAGTACAGAAACGATATCCTTCCTGCGTGCGGTAACGTTTGCACCCACCACGGCACAAAAAACGCCAAGGGCAGGATGCGCACTCATCAATCCTGTTGGGGGAATCCTCGATGAACCGAAGTTCGGTCCGCTTTTGGTCAAGCCGGGCAAACGGATCGACGACGATATTGCCCAGATGCTGGTCATCAAGACAGTAGAAATCACAGGGGTAGACATCCCCGCTGCTCTCCACCACATAATTTGCAGAACACACACCGCCCATATCACAGCTTTCCGGAGGATACCCGGCAAGCATGCCTACCAAATTATCGAAAAACCGGATCGAAACCGGTCGACCCGTCTGGAAGGAAGAAAACCACAGGTCGAACAATTCCTTTAGGAACCGACCGTACACCTGGGCGGACAGAAACTGTTTGCCACCCTGCAACGGATCCATACAAGCGATGTATTGGTGGTAAAAGACCCCATGGTTGACCAGGTATGTATAGGCTTGCCTGATATTTTGGGCCAAAGCATCGGTAACCACCGAAAGCACATTGAATTGCACCCCTTCCTGCTGTAATAGGGAAAGCGCGGAAGCGACCGACCTGCCGCTGCCCCGTCTTTGGGAATCGAAGCGATGCAGATCATGCAGACGGGGACTGCCGTCGAAGGACAAGCCGACCAGCACATCGTGTTCCTTGAAGAACCGGGCCCACTCGGCATCCAAACGCAGACCATTGGTCTGGAATGCATAGCTGACCGTCGAATCTTCCTTCCGATACTCCTGCACCAGCTGGACAAACCGCTTGAAATAACCAAGGCCGGCCAAGGACGGCTCTCCTCCCTGGAATACGAACTGGCAATGCTTCGCCTCATCAAGACTCTTCTTGATGACGGCCTGCACCACATCGTCTTCCATGATGGGAAATACTGCATGCTCCCGACTGTGGGCTTCATCAAGGTAGAAACAATAATCACAAGCAAGATTGCAAGCCGCCGAAGCAGGTTTGATCATCATCGTCAGCTGGTTTCTTCTTATTCCCATGTATCTGTGTATAGCGTGTAATCAAATTCTAGGCAAGACACCTCAGAACGACACATCCTCCTCTCTAAACGTTACATCCCACCCATCGCTGAGTTTCCATGTCTTGTGGTACACCGTATCGTACAAATCATATGCATACAGATACATGACCGTTTCACTTTCAATCGGGGGAAGGGAGAAGGAAAACAAGGTACCGTTCTCCCAGATGGCATCACCCAGCATGTCCTTGCCCCCCTGCTCCGGCTCAGTCAGCTCCACACTGCTCACATACAGAAACCAAAGATCCTCGCCGGTTTCATTGCGTACCAGCAGAGTGGGACCCCCCTCCTGTGGTACTCCCACCAGATCCTCACTGCCCAATACCAGATAGGTAGTGCCTTCTCTAGGTCGATACAGCCGATGATAGGTTGCCCCGTCGCTGTCCAATCCCACAATATGCACCGCTTCATCGGCATCCCCACGCAGTGCCTGCGCCAGATCCTCCAGGTTGGCGAGATCGACGGTAGTCTCCTCCCCTTCCCCAAGCAAATCCAACCCAAGCAGATCACCTGCATACGAACCAGCCTGATATGCTGCTTCGGAAAGTGCATACAAGTACCAAAGCGTTCGTCCCGTCTCATTGGCGATGGTGAGCGGATACTGCCCTTCACCAGGATAGGACAGAGCTTCATAATCCAGGGCGACGGCCCAACGGTCAGTAGTCGGATGCCATAGTTTCATATAGCGGTTGCCTTCACGGTCAAAGGCGGTCACATACAGCGTAGCATAAGCATCGAAGACAAGGTCCTCGGCAAGTTCGGGCAAATCGGCCACCGCAATACGGGCTTCCTTATTGGCATCCAAACTCTGCGTGCCCAAAAGATTGGTCTGCGATCCATCCATCTGCTGCGGCGGCACATGCCCGATATACAGGCTCTGCAACACAGCGTCGGTATGGTTGGCCACCACAATCGTAGGCCCGAAGGAAGGGATGTCCTCAAGCGAAGCCTCCTGGTCCAACTGATCCAACGTCAATACGATGTTCCATGCATCCTTTTCCGGGTCGAATGATCCCCAATACAGGTCACCCTCCCAATCGTAGGCATTGTAGACAAAAACCTCCGCGCTTTCTTGCAACAGCTGCTGCTTCAGCGTCGGGTGTCCGGACAAGGCGATCAGAACCGACTGACCATCCTCCAGTTCCGAAGTCAGCAGATTCTCCGTATCCGGTTGTGCTTCCAACATCGTCGCATTGAACAAGTCGAAACTGGTGAGTGTATATCCGGTGGCATTCGTCAGACCCACCACATCCCCGAACCGGGGCACCAGAGGATATAACGTATACCGCTGGGGAGAGGCAACCACCGCCAGACCGGGCTTTTCGGCCGGCATTTCCTCCATGGCCGACACGCATCCGATGAGCATCAGGAAAACGGAAACCCCGAACAGAAAAGCACAGGCAATTCGTTTCATGGCAAGGTCCTTCTCTCTTGATCAATCCATACAACGAGGCTGTATAGCATCAGTGTACGGGCAATCCAGGGAACACACAACCGAACGACACCAGCCCATGCTCAAGATTCCGCTTGTCCAAGGTCCTTGATCGACCAACCCTCATAGATGGTAGGTTTGAACGTATAGGAATACTCATGGATCTTGTAGGAAGAGTCCTCGATCATCCGAAAGATCCGCTTGCCGACCTCCAATCCCATCTCGAACCCCGGATGGATGCTGGCAGTAATCCCGCTGTCCATCCAATCGGTATCGGAGTAGTCGAAGGCAACCACTGAATAGTCCTTGGGCACCTCCTTGTGATGATGCTCAAGCAGCGACAGCACCGTCTTGAGTATCATGTAATTGCAGCAGACCAAGGCTGTACACTCAGGAATTGATTGGAGAAACCGCCACAGGGTCCGGGAAAACTCCTTGGCGTCCAAGGTGTCATCAGAGATGTACCATTTCACATACCGGTCATCATACACATCCCCGTAGGTTTGCAATGCCTGCACATACCCCTTGTATTTCTCGATACCCTGATAATTGTCATAGACGAAGATACCGGCTATATGCCGATGCCCTTTCTCTGCCAACCGTTTGACCAAGGCATCAGCACATTGGCCGTCGGCAATGGTAACCTTGGGAAAATGAGAGCCGGCATAGTAATTGTTGTAGAAGATGACCCGGATGTCCTTGTCGTACAAAGCCGAATAGCAATCCAGATTAGGATTCAGGATACTTGCCTTCACCCCGTCCACGATCAAGCCATGGAAGCCGGAGGAACAGGCAAGCAGACAATTCCGTTCGTTTGCCAACTTGTTGTCAGTATAGAAAATCTTCAGTTCCACCGATTCCGACGCCAAGGCCTCCTTGATGCCCTTGAGCAGGTTCTTGTTGGCATTGTAGTCCTGTCCTTGGACAATGACCCCTATCTTGATCTTCCCCGAAGGCAGGAGATTCTGTTGGGCAAGGAATTCTTTCTTGTTGACATACGTCCCGCTTCCCTTGCGTTTATAGACGATCCTCTGCTCCTCGAGCTTCGCCAAGGCGGTACGAACCGTCTCCCGACTCACTCCCAGTTTTCGGCACAAAAAGTGTTCGGAGGGCAGACGTACATCCTCGGTGAATTTCTTCTGGTCGATGAAGGTCAGCACATACCGTTGCACCGATTCATATTTCTTCTCACGTTCAGGTTTCTTCACAGCCATCCTCAAGAACCACTTCCTTCTGTTCCGCTTTCAGGATCCATGCTTTCAAACGTTCCCGGAGTTGCAGTGTAACATGCCGGTACGCCGGGTCACAGACCACATTGACCTGTTCATACGGATCTCGTTCCAGATCATAGAGGAAATCATCCACATACCGGTCGGAAGCAGGGAATTCCCCACCGTTGAGGGAAGGAGCATACACGGCATAGGCATACCGTTCGGTACGGATGGCCCGTCCGACGCGACTCTCTGAGATCTGGGCGAACACTTCGTTCGCCCTGCCTTCCACAGGACCGTCGAGATGGATGGCCAGGTCCTCGCCGATCATCCGATCCCCCACCTCGATACCCGCCAACGCGAGCAGCGTCTTGGGGATGCTCTCGGTACTGACCAAGGATTGAACCACCTTGCCTCCCCGATACTTCTGGCCCCTAACCACCAAGGGGATCCTCAGGGCGCTGTCGCACGCACTTCGCTTGTAGTCATCATACCCGTTCAGATGCCCATCCTGGTTGCGGGTCCTAAAATGGGACCCATGGTCGGATGTATAGACGATGCAGGTGTTCTCATAGATGCCCAGCTCCTTGAGCTTGGCCACCAATCTACCCAGATTCGCATCAACGCGCTCACATGCCCCCAGATAGTCGGGATACTCCTCGGGTGCATCCCCACCACCGAGCAAGCGAAGATCCTCGGGAAGCGTATAGGAAGCGAATCGCTCTCGTGACCCCTTCGGCCCCTGATAGTGATGGGCGTTGTTCTGGTGATGCGGCTCGATATGGGAAACGGTGAGAAAGAACGGCTTTGGATCCAGCGCATGCTGATCAAGGAACTCGAGTGCATAGTCGGTAATGCAATCGGCGCGATACCCGGTAAAATCACAACGGTTGTTATGCTCATCAAACACATACCCGCCATATCCGTCGCTGGTGAATTCAAGCACATCACTGGCGCGCCAGAACCCGGTGTACCCACCGCGCAGGTGCTCGGGAATGGCTCTGGTCTGGTAATCCTGATACGGTTTTTCCTCCAGGTTTCCTTCCGACGCCAGATGCCATTTGCCGACGTAAGCAGTCTGATACCCCGCTTCCTCAAAATAATTGGCAACGGTTTTCACCTTGGCGGGCAACGCCTTGCTGTTGCGAAAGCACCCGGTTTGGGTGGCATACAGTCCGGTCTGGAAAATGGCCCTGCAGGGACCGCAGACCGGTTGGGGGGAAAATGCATAGGCATACCGGACCCCGTCAGCGGCAAGTTGGTCAAGATTCGGAGTGATCGGCAGCTCCTGCCCGTAGCAAGAGCAGGTATCGAACCGCTGCTGATCGGAGAAATAGAACACGATATTCGGTTTGGACATTACACACAGCTCCTTACTTTGCTTTCTTGAACTTTCCACGCACCACCAGCACCACCGTCAAAGCAATGAGCAACAGGAATGCTATGGATATCGGCGATTGGACGAAAATCGACCAGCTGCCGTCGGAAAGGATCAAGGCTCGTCTGAAATTTTCTTCGGTAATGTCTCCGAGGACCAGTCCCAGCAGAATGGGGATTGTGGAGAACCCCAGTTTGGAGAACACATAGGCCAGGATGGCGAACGCGATGGTTACCTTTACATCAAACAGGGAATTGTTCACCGAGAATGCACCCGCGAAACAGAACATGACGATGATCGGGGTAAGGATGGAAACCGGCACGCTCACCACACGGGCGAAATACTTGGTCAAGGTCTTTCCTTGCAAAAACATGAACAGATTGACGAACAAAAGCCCGATCATGATTGCGTACATGGTTACCCCGTGCTCGCTGAACAGGTTCGGCCCCGGAGTCAAACCGTTGATCATCAACGCACCAAGCATGATGGCAGCCACACCGTCTCCGGGGATGCCCATAGTCAACAGGGGGATCAGCGTGGCACCGGTGACCGCATTGTTTGCCGTTTCAGCTGCAGCGATTCCCTCTATGGCCCCATTACCGAACTCCTGCTTGTGCTTGCTCATCTGCCGCACCCGGTCATAACTGACGAACGAGGCCATCGAAGCCCCGGTACCCGGGATGATCCCGATGATGATCCCCACTACGGCGGAGAACAATGCAGGCAACGTCATCTGCCTGTATTCTTTTGCGCTGATGGTCCCCTTTTCCTGTTTGACCGCTTCCAAGCTGGAAATGGTCACTTGATTGCTCTTCTTGCTCTTGGAAAGCACCTCACTCAAAGCGAACAATCCGATGAGACAGATCACCAAGTCAAAGCCGGAATACAAATTGATGTTCTTGAAGATGAAGCGGGTGCTCCCGGTCATGGGATCAAGCCCGATGGTGGAAATCAGCAAGCCGACGGCACCGGAAATGAATCCCTTCAGCAAGGAATCGCCCGAAACGCCTGCAATGACGGTCAATCCGAACAAACACACAAGAAAGTATTCCGGGGTTCCCATTTTCTGGGCGAACTTTGCAACCTGCGGGGCGAAAAACAACAGGGTCAAGGCACTTGCCATTCCCCCGAAGGTGGAAGCTTGCAAGGCGATGTTCAACGCCTTCTTGCTCTTACCCTGCCGGGTCAAGGCATAGCCGTCCGCCATGGTCGCCGTAGCATGGGGAGTCCCCGGGGTGTTGATCAGAATTGCGGAAATGGATCCACCATACCCTCCGGCACAGTAGATTCCCAACAGAAACATAAAGGAATCGATCGGTCCCATTGTATAGGTGAAGGGAAGAAACAGGACGATGCATAAGATGACGGTGAGCCCTGGGATGGCGCCGAATATCAAACCAAGCAGCAAGCCGATGTTCATATACAGAAAGCTGGACCATGAGAAGAAAGCCATAAATCCTTGCACAAACATTTCCATACCAGCCTCCTACGGTAACCGAACGTTCAAGACGACTTGAAAGAGCAACCCGATGCCAAGTGCGGCAAGCGTCACGATGAGGTAGTAACTCCATTTTCTGATCCGAAAGAAGACCAACATCGCAAAGCCGAACAGCATCGAGGTGAGAATGAATCCCAACACCGGGATCAAGAGAGTATACAAAAGCAACATCACCAGCAACAGCAGGGCTTTCACTTCGGTGAGCAGATCTAGGATCACTACGTTTTGTTCTTGGCCCCGTATGATGTTCAATACCTCCCGGGCAAGCAGGATGACCGAACAGACGATGATGATCAAAAGCATCAAGGTGGGAAATGTCCGGGCCGTCGTCGCATTGCCTTCCTGGATCTTCACTTGCGACGGCATCACCACAAAACCAAGGATGCCGATGGCTAAAAACAACACGGGACCGACCAGAGAAGGATGGAACCGGACGGTTTTGCCCTCCAAGATCCTCCCCCACTCGGTAAGTTTCTCATCAAGTGACCTGAGTACCTGCAGTACTGATTTCATACGACCTCCCAGAAAGAAACCGGGCCTTTGGCTTCCCAAAAGCCCGGAACAAAATACCCAAACCTACCGGTTCGCCTTCACGATTTCGGCAACCGATGCAATGTGCTGATCGATCGAAGCCTTGTCCATCGGATCGACTTCAATCATCATCGATTTGTAGAAAGCAACCATCTCCGGCTTCTCAAGAATGGTCATGTATGCATTTCTGACCTTGTCGATGATCTTCTGGTCGGTACCCTTGCGGGCGAGGATGAAGCAGCGGTTGCGGAAGTATGCGGTATACCCGTACTCACCCACGCCCTTGACGTTCTTGAATACGTCGTTGTTCACGCCCTTCTCGTCGAAGACCACCACCGGCTTGAGAATACCTGCCTCAACACTTCCCTTTGCTTGGGACTGATGGGAGATGGCAAAGGCGGTCTCCCCCTTTGCAGCGGCATCAAGGGCCAGATTGGCTCCGTTGTAACTGACCAGCTCAAGATCAAATCCCAGTTCCTTCGCCAGAGCCTTGGCAAGGAAAGCTTCCGAACCGGCGACTCCGTTCACGGCAATCTTGATTTTCTTTCCCTGTGCATAGGTCTTCAGGGAAGGCAGATCAGTGACGTTGAGTTTCGCATCAGCAGTCATGACGAAGATAGCGGAATAGAGGTTGATGATGGGAACAAAATCATCATAGGTGAATTGGATTGCATCAGATCCATCCACATTGGGAGCAATGGAGAACGCACCTTCTGCACCGAAAATCAGATTGTAGGAATTGCTCTTGTTTTTCAGATAATTGGTCAAGGCGACATTGCCGCCTGCTCCCAGCTCATTGGTTGCAAGAATCGGCTGGCCCAACACCTCGGTACCGAAAGTGGCGGCCTTTCGGTTCACGATATCAGCGACACCGCCGACAGCCCACGGACAGATGACCGTTACGGCTTCACTCGGCCAGGTATCGACAGAGGATTCGGCGGTTCCCGCCGCCCCAAGAGTTCCCAGCAGGCACAAGGCAAGCAGCAGTACAAGTACAGCTTTTTTCATAATTTCCTCCAAGTTGTTTGTTTTGTCTAGAAAAAGCCTACCATTGAATCAGAGATAAGCAATGCAGATTTTCGCGTATTTTAACGAAAGTTGTATTGTTTTGAAACAAACACCCGCAACTTGTCTTGAAACATTTGCCTGTTTACACCAGAAAATTTCCATTTTCCGGTGGTCGAACCTGGAGTGCCCACAGAGAACTCCCTTCGCAATGAGCTGATGCATCTATGCTTGTAGTAAAGAAATACATACACGCCTATCTACGTATGAAAGAAAAAATGAAAATGCATGCACTTTTTCTTTACAACCTGCCATATGGCATTGTTTGATACGAACAGGCCCAGTACAACAAAGATACGGAAGGTAGGTTGGCTATGGATATCCAGACATGCATCGAACAATCCCCTTGGCTCAAACAATATTGCCAAGCCATGCCCAAACGGTTTCTCGCCAAAATGGAAATCTGCCAGGTCGAGGAGAACAAACGTCTGATCACCAAAGGGGAAAACAACCCTTACGTCTACCTCATGTACAACGGATCGCTACGCATCATCAATGAATTCGACAACAACCGCATCTTCGCCTATGCAGCAAAGGAAGCCCCGGGATTTTCCGGTCTGTTGGAACTGCTTTCCGGTCAGGAAAAGGCCACATCCACAGTCATGACCATCTGTCCTTCCTCATTCATCAGAATGCATAAAACCGCATTCGCCCAGTGGATGGAAGAGGATGTCCATGCCTTCCGATTGGTGGTCAAGGCCTTTGCCAACCAGCTGTATCCGGCGTTTTTCTCCATGGGTTCAGCACATGTATACCCCAAATACATCATCCTGCTCCAATATCTGGCGAAAACCTACGCCCCCCAACTCAAGAAATGTTCGCATGTCGTCGTCAAGGACACCCGTGAGGAGTTGGCCGAAGAATTGGGGTTGAGCCTGAGGACCATCTACCGCCTGTGCAGCCAACTGGTGGAGGACGGCATGGGAGTCATCGTCAAAAAGAAAATTCATCTGGATCAACACCATATGCACCAAATCACCACCTATCTGGAGAATTACAGTTATGAGCAACTTTCCTAACCTGATCCTCTTTCTCTCCGATGACCATGCCGCCTGGGCCTGCGGCTGCTACGGAAATGAAGAAGTCCATACACCGAATCTCGATTACCTGGCGAACAACGGGGTGCAGATGCTCAATGCATTCACCCCCACTCCGGTCTGCTCCCCCGCACGAGCATGCCTGATGACCGGCCGCACGTCCTCCCAACACGGGGTACACGACTATATCGGAACCACGGCAAATTTCGACGTTGACTTCAACTGGATGCAGGACGAGGTCCTGCTTCCCCAGCTGTTCCAGCGCTCGGGGTATGAAACCGCATTGATCGGGAAATGGCATCTGGGCCAGGAGCGGATCGCGAAGCAGGGCTTCGACTACAGTTTCACCCTCGGCCCCGATTACCCCATCCTGCACCAAGGGAAACGGACGTGGTACCGCAACGGTGAACCGGAAGTACGACAAGGCCTGCTCTCGGCGATCATCACCGAAGAAGCCCAGAGCTTTTTGAGAAACCGTACACAGGACAAGCCGCTCTTTCTGGTCATCGGGCACTATGCCACCCACAGCCCATGGAGTGGACACCCCGATCGTCTGGTCGAACCATACCTTTCCAAGATTCCATCATCCTTTCAGGCCGGACCGCAATATCCGTTCGGGGTGCTGGTCAATGAGGCAACCGATGCAACCCGGGAAAACCCGAGATTGGCACGCAGCCAATACTATGCCGGGGTAACGGAAATAGACACCAGCGTGGGAGCCATCCTGCAGGAGGCGGCGGACCGGCAGTTGGACCGGAACACTGTGGTCATCTACACCGCAGACCATGGACTGAACTGCGGTCAGCATGGACTGTGGGGCAAAGGCAATGCATCCTACCCCTTGAACATGGTCGAAGAATCAATCCGCGTCCCCTTGATCTTCCACGCCCCTTCCCTCCTGCTTTCCAAGCAGAAGCGTACCGAGATGGTCGACCATACCGATGTATTCAGGACCATCTGCGAACTGTTTTGCCTGGAAGACCCGATTGCGGAACGCAGGAACAGCCCGGGTCTCAGCTTTCTTGCATCCCTGACCAATACCCGCTCGAAATTTCATCCGAAAACCTTGCAGTTCGGGGAATACGGACCGGTTCGGATGGCCAGAAGCGAGCAGTACAAACTGGTCATCCATCCGCAGGAAGAGAACAATCTGTTCTTCGATCTGAAACAGGATCCCCAAGAACGAACCAATCTCTACCACGATCATCGTCATGAGAAAATGATCACCACGATGCGATGTCAAATCGATGCGTATTTTGCCCGGTTCTCGGAAGAGAAGCACGCTGGGACACGTACCGACCTCCCGCACTTCAACCCACACGTAGCGTGGGACTATGATAAGGAGTACTCACTATGAAAAACGCAACCATCGCCTTTCTGCTTGTGCTTTGTCTCTTGGGTGGCCAGAGTCTGTTTGCAACCGGCCAAGCCGAACAAGGAGGACCTGCAGCATCCTCACTCAAGTTCCTGGTTCCCCAAAGCCCGGGAGTCCCGGAAGGGGTACAGGCTGTAGCCGACGCCTATACCAAACTGCATCCCGAGGTGACCATCACTATCCGTTCGGTACCCTTCAACCGGTACAAGGAGCAGTTGCAGGTCATGTGGGCTTCCAACGATGTCGATGATATCATCACCACCGGATCGCCGGACATCAGCAACTATGCGTATTACGGTGCCCTGCTTCCCATCGATGACATTCTTCCCGCTTCCGAACAATCACAGTTCATCACCGGTGCAATCGATGCGGTGCGGTACAACGGGAACATCTATGCCTACCCGTTCCGTGAAGCTGCTTCGGCATTGTTCTACAACAAGACCTATTTCGATCTGGCCGGCATTGAAGCCGCTCCGTTGGACAAGCCTTGGACCTGGCCGGTCTGGGAAGCGAATGTAGAGAAGGTCGTCGCTGCAGTCAAGCAGAAGACCGGGAAATCCATCTGGGGTCTGACCTTCCTCTCCAATCCAGGTAGAGGCGACTTCTGGCTCACCCCGATCATCAGAAGCAACGGCCTTCCCGGTTCAGCGACGTTCAAGGCGATTTCCGATGACGGGATGACGCTTAGCGGCTATGCTGACACCCCCGAGGCCATGGAGGCGTACCGATTCTACCAGAGCCTGTATACCACGAAAAAGCTTGCTCCCACCGCTGAAGTGCCTGATGCGTTCGGCACCGGTCAGTCAGCCACCTTCGTCGGATTCCTCAGTTCAGCCCACGATTTGGAAAAGAACTTCCCCGACCTGCAATGGGGCATCATGCCGCTTCCCTACTTCAAGACCCCGCTCACGCATTCCGGTGGCTTCACCTACGCAATCTCGGCAAAGTCGAAAAACCCCACGGTAGCCAAGGACTTTGTGAAGTTCGCGGGTTCGGATGCAGGCATCAAGGCCTACTTTGATGTATCGGGAAGCGACCTGCTCTCCAGGACCGGGTTCGATAAGCGGTATCCCCAGTATTTCGAGGATCCGTACCAGAAAACCTTCTCCTATCTTCTGGCAACCTACGGCCAAGCACGTCCGAACACCCCCGCCTACGTATTGTACAATTCGATTATGGGGTTCAACCTCTTCTTGGATTTGGCCGCCGGAGCAGATGTCGAAAAGACGGTGCATACGAAAATAAGCGAGTTTGAGACCCAAGCTCGTTCAATGTAACCAGTGTAACGGCAGGAAGGTGATCCCTTCCTGCCAGGAGTGCCTGCATGGATAGATACGTCTACAAACGGGGAAGCAAGCAAAAGGATCTGCTTGCCGCAATCCTGATCAACTGCCTGCCCACCATCCTGCTTACCATCGTCTTTCAGCTCATCCCCATCCTCATTGCAGCATGGTACAGTTTCCTGAAAGTAAATTTGATGGCAGGAACCAAGACCTTCGTGGGAAATGCGAATTATCTCAAAGCCATAACGGATGGAAGGTTTCTCCACTCCACCCTGACTACGGTCCAGTATTTTCTGCTCAGGGTCCCCCTGCAGGTCGTCATCGGGTTTCTCCTGGCAATTTTGATCTACCAACCCAAGCGCTGGACATCCCTGCTGCGTACCATCATCCTGCTGCCGGTGGTCACCAGCATGGTGGTCGTCACCTCCATTCTCGGGTTGATGATGCATCCTTCCAATGGCCTGATCAACGCAGTGCTTTCCCTGTTCGGCATTCCGATGCAAGGCTTTCTGACCGATCCGAAGCAGGCACTCTTCTCCATCGTCCTGATCACGGTCTGGAAAAACGTGGGAATGACCATGCTGTTCTTCCTTGCTGGACTCATGGCCATATCCCCGACCTTGTATGAGGCCGCCATGATCGATGGGGCGTCTGGTTGGCAGAAACATTGGTATGTCACCATACCACTACTCTCCAAAACCTTTGCATTCGTCTTGATCACCACCACCATTCGCTCATTCCAGGTTTTCGGTCCGATCCTGATGACAACAAACGGAGGGCCCATGGATGCGACCAGGGTCGTGGTGATGGATATCTATGAAAACGCCTTCGTCTACAACCAGCTTGGGTATGCCTCGGCCCAATCAGTGCTGCTGGCTCTCTTTCTGATCATAATTTCCCTGATGCAGACAAAATTCTCCGGCTCCAAAGGGGGAAGAAGATGAATAAGAAAGCAGGAACTCGAATCCTTGCAACCTTAGCTCTGCTCCTTCTTGCGATGGTATTCCTTCTTCCGTACCTTTGGATGCTCGGATCAGCCTTCAAAAGTCGCAGCGAATTGTTCCGCTATGTACTTCCGATCAGCTGGAAGACCTTCATTCCGGTCAACCCGACGCTGGACAACTTCTCCCGCCTGCTTTTTGAGCTCGGCTTTCTCAGGACCATCATCAACACCCTGCTACTCAGCGCAATTACGGTACTGGGGTCGGTCCTCTTGTGTTCCATGTCCGCCTTCACCCTCTCCATGGTCGATTTCCCCGGTCGCAAGGTGGTGTTCTTTCTGATCATGTTCACCATGATGGTGCCCTTCGAGGCCCGTATGCTTCCCACCTTCCTGGTGGTGCAGGACATCCATTTGAGCAACACCTTCACCGCCCTGTATCTTCCTTGGTTGGCTGATGCCTTTTTGATCTTTCTCTTCATGGGCCATTTCTCCGAAATCCCCTATGACCTGTATCACGCTGCGGTAATCGACGGGTGCCCCCATACCCGCATCTATGACAAGATCATGCTGCCGAACATCGCTCCGGCGTTGGTCAGCGGGGCCTTGATCAAATTCTTCTTCGCCTGGGACTCCTACGTCTGGCCACTGATCATCCTCAGAAGCAACCGCTGGCAGGTGCTGGGCGTCGCCATCGCGAATCTCTTCACCGACCAGAGCATCGCCTGGGAATTGATCTTCAGCGGTTCCTTGCTTTCCACCCTTCCTGTGGTTCTGTTGTTCATCCTGCTCCAACGCTACTACATAGCAGGAATGACGAGCGGAGGCGTGAAGGAATGAAACACCCTAGGCCCAATATCTTGTTGATCATGACCGACCAGATGCGCCTCGATGCCCTCAACAGGGGGACAAGCGATACCAAATACACCCCGAATCTTGATTGGTTTGCAACCCAAGCCGTGCAGGCTGCACACTGCATCACCAATTCCCCGATCTGCGCTCCGGCCAGGGCAAGCATCCTTGCCGGCCTGTATCCCCATCAGATGGAAATCTGGGACAACAGTCCGCATACATTCCCCCCGCACGCAAAAAATTGGGTGAAAACATTGCAACAGGGAGGGTATCGTACCAGTGTGTTCGGCAAGACCCATTACTATCCCTACAATGGATCGGTCCCAGATATGCGGGAGGCTGAACCGCTGCTCCATGACTATGGATATGAGACGGTCGATGAAATTCCCGGCCCCCGGGTCAGTGCAGCATTGCTGAGCCATATGACCGCCCTTTGGGAAGAGAGGGGCTACCGTACCCGCGTGTCCGACGACCTTGAACGCCGTTACCAAGGCAAGCATACCTGCACCGAACCTTCACCGTTGCCGTTGGAGCTCTACCCCGATGTATATGTGGGAACCAAGGCCCATGCATATCTGGATGCATACCACCATGATGACCCGTTCTTTTGCTTCGTCAGTTTCGGAGGTCCCCACGATCCGTGGGACTGCCCTGCATCGTACAGCAAGCGCTTCCAATCCAAAGAAATGGAAGCTCCAAGGCCACCCTTCATCGACCGATACCCCAACCGTCCCCTGGGGAATTGGGACCATGAGGTATTGCATCCTCCCTTGCACAGTGAGGACATTGAGCAGGTTCGGAGAAACTACGCAGGCAAGGTTTCCCTCATCGATGACGAAATCGGGAAGTTATTCTCCCTGCTTGTCCAGAAAGGATGGTGGGATGATACGCTTGTTCTCTTCACGTCCGACCACGGGGAGCTGCTCGGCGATTACAACCGGCTCTACAAACAGAACTTCCTCGGCCCGGCTTTGGAGGTCCCCTTTTTGATCAAGTCCCCTTCGAACAGCCAGGCAAAGACCATCCAGACTCCCATCGCCTTGCTCGACATCGGGCCGACCTTGGTTGACTATGCACACCTGTGCCTCGATTACCCCCAGCAGGGAAAGAGCCTCAGGGCCTTGTTGGAAGGGACAGCCGAACCATCACAAACGATCGTATTCAGTGAATACAAAGAGGAGATCATGGCTTGGGACGGACGATGGAAAGTAGTGGTCAACAAGGATCTGGATCCGTATTTGTTGTTCGACCTACTTACAGACCCTGCTGAACACCTCAACCTAGCCGGGGGAGGCCTTGAAGCGGAAGCCCGACTCAGACAATCGATCATCGGCCATCTGCAAACCACAGCTCATCTCGGATTCACGATGGAGGATGCCTGCCATGGCTGAACGACGCCCCAATATTCTGCTGCTGGTCACCGACCACCAACTCCATTACCGGCATGGGTGGGACGGGGGACAAGGTCCCCTGACCCCGTTTCGGGATGCATTCGCCCGTCAGGGACGTACCTTTCATCGGGCATATGCCGTCACCCCGCTCTGCGGTCCTGCCAGGCGGAGTCTGGTATGCGGAGAATATCCGCATACCCATCGGAATTTTCATAACCAAAGCGAGACGGATTTTACCAAACCCACCTATCTGCAACTTCTCGACCAGGCAGGGTATACCACCTATGCGTTCGGCAAATGGCATGCAGGACCGAAAAACGCAGTCCTCATGGGAGCGAAGGGCTTCTCTCCCTCGGGGTACGGCAATCCCTATACCTCCGAAGCCTATGCTGCATATTGCAAGGAATTGGGAATAGCCGAGGCGAGTCACACCATCGACACGAAGTTTTGGAATGCCGACACTGCACGGCATTTTCCCGATCTGTATGAGGGAAATACCGACTACCGTTGCAGGGGTTCCTGGTGCGGGGAAACCGCGTTCGGAACAACCAACACCGACAAACGATCGCATGAATGCTTCTTTCTGGCACACCTTGCTCAAGAGGCATTGAAAACCCAGGCAAAACAGGCAGAGCAACCGTTTCATATGCGAATCGACTTCTGGGGCCCTCACCAACCTTATTTTCCTACCCAAGAATTCATAGACCGCTACAATCCTTCAGATATTCTGGAATACGGCAGCTTTCGGGATAACCTGGAAAACAAGCCCTTCATCTACCGTAGGATGAACCAGCCCATCGCCGACGAATCGGGAGAATTGCTGCGTCCCAGTATCTTCAGCTGGGAGCGATGGCAACACCTGCTTGCCATCGCCTATGCGCAGACGACAATGATCGACGAGGCAATCGGGACCATCCTGGCCACCTTGGAGGAAGTCGGCCTTGCAGATGATACGCTGGTAATCTGGACCAGTGACCATGGCGATGCCCTTGCCAGCCACGGCGGCATGTTCGACAAGGGAAGCTTCATGACCGAGGAAACGGTACGCATCCCGCTGTTGCTCCGTTGGCCGAACCGGATTGTCGCCGGTTCCCATTCCCAGCAGCTGGTCAACACGCTGGACATCATGCCGACCATCCTCGAGGCCGCAGGGCTGCAGAAAGATGATGAGCTTTTCGGCTCTTCACTGCTTGGTCTCCCGCAAGAAACGCAGAGAAGCTGCATCCTGCTGGAAAGCTATGGACAAGGATTCCGCGATACCAAGCGGAGCAGGACACTGGTGACCCAGCGGTACAAATACACCCGAAATGAGGACGATATGGATGAACTCTATGATTTGGAACTGGACCCGTATGAATTGTGCAATCGTAGTGGCGATGCATCACTGAAACAAGGCCTTTCCGATCTTCTGTATGCTCAGTTGGTTGCGACCAACGATCCCCAGCGAAGTCTTTTTTACCCTGAGAGGAGATGAATATGCACGTACCTACCGCCCATCTGCAAGCCAAACGCGATGAGATCGCCCCGATCGTCCTGCTTCCCGGAGACCCTTTGCGGGCCGAATACATCGCCCAAACCTACCTCGAGGATCCTGTCCGGTATAATGAGGTACGGGGCATGTTCGGTTATACCGGACGCTATGCAGGCAAGCGGATTTCCGTGCAGGGAACTGGAATGGGCGCTCCCTCGATGGGCATCTATGCCCATGAACTCATTTGGGGATATGGAGCCAAGACCTTGATCAGGATCGGAACGGCAGGGGCTTTGCAACCGCAGATGCAGCTCCGTGATGTCGTATTGGGGGTCTCGGCAAGCTACGATGGCTCCTACCGTGACTATCAAGTACCGGGAACCCTGGTTCCCACCGCTTCCTTTGCCTTGCTGCATACCGCTTTCACCATGGCCAAGGAGATCGGGCTTCGGGTACACGCCGGTCCAATTCTCTCCAGTGACACCTTCTATGCAGAGGATGGCCTCGAAAGCCTGAAAAGCTGGCAGAAATACGGGATACTCGCTGTGGAAATGGAAGCAGCATCCCTCTATCTGGCCGCCCAGCGTGCGAATGTCCAAGCCCTGTGCATGCTGACCATTTCCGATCTCCCATTCAAAGGGGAAGGATCGAGCAGCGAGGAACGTCAGAAGAGCTTCCATACCATGATGGAACTGGCATTGAGATGCGCCGTCCAAGCCTGAACAGGGTTTCTCACCGCTTCACATCATAGAGTTTCTTGCCCCGGACAGCCGATTCCATCGGAAGGCCGGTGTCATAGTCCCATTGCCGATTCTCGTACTCCTCGTTCTCCCGTTGTCTGGTCAGACCGCTGTTCTGCCACGTCGGCTGCTTGTCAACCCGCCAGGGACGGGCAGCCCATTGGTAGCCTCGATACAGATCCCGCGTCGCATCCATATGCTCAAGCAGAAGGTCATGCAAATGGTTGCGAGCCTGTTGACAGGCAGAATCGTTGATGCGATTAATGATCTCGTAGGGATCCTGTGCCAAGTCATAGAATTCATCAGTGTCCATGAGGTTGATGGTCAGCTTATACCGGCCATCGGTGACACTGCGCATCATCTGCAGGCCTCCGAACCCATCATGATCGACCTCATAGCGGGTGAATTCGCAGAATACCGCCTCATTGATCCGCCGTGAGGGATCCTCGATTTGGGAGAGCATGCTCCTGCCTTCCATGAGCTTGGGAATCGGAAGACCGAAGAAATCGAGAACGGTGGGGACCAAGTCTATATGGCTGGCAGGATGGTGGACCACTACCCCTTGGTTGTGCTCATGGCCCTTCGCCGGTCGGATAAGCAAGGGAACATTGGTGATCTGTTCATAGAATGCCGCATTCTTTGCCTGCAACCTATGGAATCCCAGCATATCCCCATGATCAGAAGTAAAGATGACCATTGCATCGGGAGCAACGGCATCCACATGGGCAAGCACCCTCCCGATTTCGTAGTCCACATAGCTGTTGCATCCCAAGAAGAGGGAAAGCATCTGCGAATCGGAGCGCAGCTGCTCCGGATCCTTCGCCAGATCGTCTCCTGCCCAGAGTCGCTGTAATAGCGGCTTGTCCTCCAACGAATCATGGAAGGCGGGATTATCCTCGAACCGGAAGCCCTCATACATCGTATTGAACGGGGAAGGACAGATGCACGGACCATGCGGCTCATCATAGGAGACGGCCAAGAAGAAATCCTGGTCTGCATGTTCGCCGACATAGGAAATGGCCTTGTCGGAAACCCGGTGGGCATACGTCATGTCCTCGGTCCAATCGGGATCATAGGCGGTTTCCGATTTTCGAGAACGTTTGCGTTGCGCTTCCGTCAATTCCTCAAGATAGACATGCATGTCATACCAGTAGTCGGGATCCCAACCATCCGGACAGACACCGAGGCCGAAGTAATCCCCTCCGTCAAGGTGCCATTTGCCCGTATAGGCAGCCTGGATGCCTTGGTCATGCAACCGCTGTCCCAAGGTTTTCACATTATCGCCCAAGGGGGCGTTGTTGGTCACCACCCCATTGGAATGGGGAAAGGTACCGGTGAACAGGGCAGAGCGGGCGGGCCCGCATACCGGTTGGCAATCATAGGCCCGCTCGTAGCGGATGCCTTGTCCGGCAAGCCTGTCAAGATTCGGTGTCTGCATCCGGGGATCCCCGTAGCAACCAAGCATATCCTTACGCGTCGTATCCGTCATGAAAAACACAATTTGTCTCGGCATCCCACACTCCCATCAGCCCTTCACCGCACCGGCGACCAGCCCCTTGATCATATATTTCTGGAAAAAGAAGAACAACAGTACGACAGGAATCGTTCCGATGATGGAAATCGCATTCACCAATGACCAATCGTAGGAAAGTTCGCCGAGATACCTGAGGGCAATTCCGACCGACAGAGTCCTCAACCCGTCGGATTGGATCAGGGTGGCGGCATGCAGGTAATCGTCCCACGTCATCAAAAAGGCATAGATTCCCACGGCCAACAGTCCCGATTTCACCAAGGGGGTGACGATGGTGAATAGAATCCGCCAACGTCCGGCGCCGTCCACATAGGCGGCTTCCTCGATCTCAGTCGGGATGTTTGCAAAGAAACTGGCCATCAGGATGATGCAGAACGGCACCTGTGCAGCAAGCAGGGCGAAGATCAGTCCCCCAAGGGTGTTGATGATTCCAAGCCGTCCCATGATTGCATACAGGCTGATCATCCGACTGATCACCGGAAACATCTGCGATACCAACAACAAGGCGAAGAACGTTCGGTTCCACCGTGTCTTGAAGCGTGCCAGTGAGTAGCCAGCAAAGATGGCAAACACACAACAGAGCAACGCAACCGACAGGGAAACGATCAGGTTGTTCTGATAATAGACGAAGAACTGGTTGTTCTTTGTAAACAATGATACGAAACTGTCGACCACCGGGACATGGGGAATGAACGTCGGGGGAAACCGATAGGCTTCCATGTTCGTCTTGAAACTGGTGATCAGCACCCAGTAGAGCGGAAACAACAGGAACAGCAGGATGAGGACAAGCAAAAGATACTTTGCAACGGTGAAGAGCCCGGCTTCCTGTTTCAATGTTGATGTATGTGCCATCTCTCACCCCATATCCTGGATCCGGAACAACCGGTTGTAGAAGAAGACCACGCCCATCATCATCACCATCCACAAGGTGGTAACCGATGCACCGGTTCCCAGATTCATCGAAACAAACGCTTCACGATAACTGAGGATGGCCAATGTCGTGGTCGCATTGTTCGGCCCGCCTCCGGTCATGGTCCAGAAGAGCGGGAATTGCTTGAAATTCTCGATGATGGACATCGAGATGCTTACTTTGATCACAGGACTCAGATACGGAAGGGTGATGGAAAGGAATCTCCGCCACTTCCCCGCCCCGTCGATCATGGCGGCTTCCTGGATATCCTGCGGTACATTCTGCAACCCGGCCAGCAGCAACAGAGACATCAGGGGAATCTGCTTCCATAATGCAGCGATTCCCACCCCGCCCAAGGCTGTAGAGGGGCTGTTGAGCATGGCAAAGTCAGTCACCTTGCCGAAAGTTGCCAAGGATACCAAATATTTGACCAAACCGTATTGGGGCTGGAACAGCCACATCCAGATCAATGCGGAAATGACGGTCGGGACCACCCAGGGGGTCATCATCACACTGCGGAGAAACCGGGCCCCTTTGAGGTTGGTGTTCAGAATCAGGGCAAGAATCAGCGAAAGGAGGAATTGTACCACGACCACCCCGATTACGAACGCAAAGGTGGTTGCACTCGCCCGTCCAAACAGATCGGTTTTGGTCAGATAGAGGTAATTGGCAAAATGGTTCCAAACCCCGGGTTTCCCGCTGATGATGTTGCGTACCCCGAAATCCTGGAAACTCTTGACCACTGAATCGAGGATGGGAATGAGGATGAAGGCGATGGTCATCACCAACGCCGGCACATCCAACAGGAATGCGAACCAACCATCCCGCTTTGACCGTGTCATACTTCGTTTGAGCATATTTCTCCTGGCAGACGGGAGCCGGAAATCCGGCTCCCCGATGTTTGTTCGTCTTATTGGGAAATCTTCACGCTGGCAGTGCTCTTGAACTTCTCAATGGCACTGTTCAGATCCTGCTTACCCACCGTCACCGCCTGGGCAAGCGCGCACAGCTCAAGGTTGAGATCGCTGATGCGGGGGATGAAGGGCTGTACTTGGACTCTTCCGGCTGCCGGGGATGCTCCCTTGAGAATGCCGTTGTTCACGACGCTTTCCATGGAAGCCATCGACTTCTTGGCGGGATAAGCGGGAGTCAGATCACGCAGATAGGAACTGAGGGTCTTTTCGCTGATCACGAACTCGACGAATTTGTCCAATGCAGCCCGTCGTGCAGCACCGTTGTCCACCAGGATGAAACAATGGGCCTGCAACAGGCTCTGGCCGGATCCGGATCCACCGACCAGCGGTTCGGCTGAAGCGGTGAAGTTGACGGCATCGGCATTGATCGACTTGACGCCGTTGAAGCCCCAGCTCTGGTCATAGTACATGGCAAGCTGACCGAGGGCGAAGAGGTTGCGCAGATCCTTGAGCTTGGCGTTCTGTGGGTTGTAGCCCTTTTCATCAAGCTGTTTGACCATGGCGAAGGCATCCTTGAATCCTTGGTTGTCCACCGAAAGCTTGCCCTGCGCATCAAGCACCTGCCCGCCGAAGTTGAAGACCATGGCCGTCAGGGAAGCTCCCGACACCGGGACTGAAGCGGTGGTCTGCCCGAACGCATAGACCTTGTTGCCGTTTGCATCCTTGAGCTTGGACAGCTTTTCTGCGTAACTGAGCATCTCATTATAGGTCTTGGGCGGCTTGTTCGGGTCGAGTCCGGCCTGCTTGAAGAGATTCTTGTTGTAATACAACACATACGGAGAGACATACAGCGGGATGCCGTAGGGTTTGCCGTCCACTTCAAAGGACTTGAGGACATCCGGATAGAAATCATCGACGAAAGCCGGAGAGAGGATGTCGCGTACCGGAGCGGCAAGCCCTGCATCCACCAGACCGGGAACCCAGTCGATTTCCCCGAAGATGGCGTCAACCTTGTTCCCGCCGCCGGCCATATTCACCACCTGGTTGACGATCTCGCCATACGGAGCGGTCACCCATTCGATGGTGATGTCAGGATTGGCGGCCTCGAAGTCAGTCTTCACCTGCTTCCAGAACGGTTCATATCCACTTTCGAGCAGTGCATAGTTCGCCACTTTGATCGTCACCGGACCAGTGGCGGCCTGTTCTGTCTTTCCTGCGGCAAAGACCGATGCACCAACGAGAATCAGAGCCAACAGAACCACGGAAAGTTTTCTCATGTTCATACAGTTCCCCTTTTGTTTTTGCGATATACCTTATACGCTTTCACGCATAACCAACCTGGTTGAAAGATGCTCCTCCAAATGACCCCCATCCTGTGGATGGTCCATTAGATGCATCAGCATATGCATCACCGCCTTGGCGATCTCCTTTTGCTGGATCTCCATGGAACAGAGCGTCGGCTCGGAAAAACGACAGAGCCGAGAATTATCGAACCCGACGCAGGCCATATCGGACGGAATGCTGTATCCCAATCGCTTGCAGGTCTGCATCCCCACCAAGGCAGTCTGGTCGTTTCTGCCGACCAGGCCGTCGGGAACAAAACCCGTTGCAAGCAGGTCACGCACCTTCTGAGCCATTTCCTCCTCGGATCTGCATCCGGTGACCACCTGCATCTCCAGATGCAGACGCTCACATTCCTGGGAAAATCCCTTCAGACGCCAGTCACTGAGGTCGCTCCCTTTCCCGTCGCTGCTGATACGGTCCAAAAACAGAAGACGTTTGCGTCCATGCTCGGAGAGCAGGCGCACGATTGCCTTCGCGCCTTCGTACAAACCGGTGTTGATCAAGCCGAAGGTCCCTTCGATGGTGTGGTAATCGCGGATTTCCAACAATACGATCGGGATATGGGCATCGATGAGGCGTTGGATATTGGCCAGAGGAAAGGTCGCCGAGCCGATGACGATACCATCGAAGAACTTGGAGTAGATCCGGTTGACGAAGTCCTCGTCCCGATGATCGGCACACAAGGTGATGAAGTAATCGTGCTTGTAGGCAAGCGAGTCTATCTCGCTGATGAGCTTTCCGAAGTATTCACCCTGGATATCATCGGCGATGAAAAGGATATGGTTGGATTTCTTGCCCTTCAGCGCCCGGGCCATGGTGTTCGGCCGGTAGTTGAGTTTGGCGATCGCCTCCTCCACTCGCTTCCGTTTCTCTTCCTTCACATACCGATTTCCGTTGATTACGTACGAGACAATGGTTTCCGTCACCCCGGCTTCCCGGGCGATGTCTTTCCTGGTAATGGTTCTCAGTCCGTCCAATGGTTCCATAATTGTATCGTCACCCCAATATACACACCTGTGTACATGGACAGGGTAAGACACGACCTGCGTTCTGTCAAGGAAAAGAAACAGGAGAATGGAAGGGCAATGCATCCACCACAAGAACGGAACGGTGGATGCAGTATTCTTTGGGTAAAAAGGGAAACAAGAGGAATGGGAGAACAGCGAAACGCAAGGGGGTACTCAACGGCGCAACTCATCAAGCAACCGGCAGCACACCAGATACATGCGGGGGATGTGGAACGGACCCTTGTACATATTTCCCTTCAGCGGAGTCGAGAGTGTTCCATCCTTGTGCAGGTATCCGTACCACTCGCCGTATTCAGGATCGAGGAAATGTTCGGCGATGTACTGATGCACCGCCTCGAACTGCAGAAGGTACTGTTCCTTTCCCGTCATCGCATAGGCTGACAAGTTGGCGATTGATGCTTCACATTGCGGCCACCAGAACTTCATATCGTGCCAGTACTCGGTTGCGCTTCTTCCCAGGGCATCCTTGAAATAGATGATACCTCCCGCATCCTGGTCCCAACCTTTATCCCACATCCAGTCAAGCATCGTTGTTCCCAAGTTCATCAAATCGGGATCGCCATTACGGTACCGTGCTTCATTGAGCACAAACCAAGCACCCTCGATGGCATGCCCCGGATTCAACAGCCGCCCCTCGAAATGATCGAGTTGCAACGACCCATCCAAATTACACTGTTCCACGACGATCTGCAGTTCAGGTCGGATGAAGTAGGTCCTGATCTCCTGGATATACCCGTCGATATCCCGATTCAGCTCCTCCTCTTTCTGTGGATAGGCAAGCCGCAGTTCACTGAGGGTGTTGAGCATGATCATGGGAAGCCCGAATCCCTTGGACGGGGTCTCGAATTTCGGAATCAGAATGCCGGCGGTGGACAGATACAGTTGCACCCGTTTGTACAGGTCATATGCTTTCTTGGCGTACTCGGGCTTATTGAACGCACGGCTGTAGGCAGCAAACCCAAGAATGGCGAAAGTCTCGCTGAACACATAGCGCAGCCGTTTGACCACCGGTTTACCTTCCTTGCTGACCCTGAAGTACATTCTTCCGTCGGTGGGATCGAAACAATGCTCCTCGATGAAACCTACCAAGGAATCACAGAGCACCTGATACTCTGCTTTCTGCACCATTTCACGATAGGCGGTTGCGTACACCCACAGCGCCCGTCCTTGAAACCAGACCGATTTGTCCGTTTCCAGAATCGTACCGTCCCGATCAAGTCCGGTATACAAACCACCATTGACCCGGTCGAATCCATACCGAAGCCAAAACGGAAGCACGTTGTCCACCAGCATCGAACGATACTGCTGGTACAGTTGTTCAAATTTCTGTTTCATCAAAAGCCCTCACTGCCACTATTGTACTCCAATCCTCAGGACTCGTCATCTTCTTGCATCTTGAAACGTGTTCTGCCATGATGGCCCCATGCATACGAAACAAAGCCTGCTTGCACAGCTCAAAGCATTGGGCATCGATCCCAACGGCACCACCCTTTTCCATGGTTCGTATAAAAGTCTGGGGGATGTCGCGGGGGGAGGTCAGACGGTAGTCGATACCTTGGTCGAATACATGAGGCCAGGCCTGATGGTTTTTCCCACCCACACCTGGGCCGTCGTCAATGCTGAACAACCTTATTACAGCGTGCAGCAAACCCCTTCAAACATCGGCATCATACCCAACCTTGCCCGTCAGACAACCGGTGGCGTCCGCTCCGGCCATCCCACCCATTCGGTCGTCGCGTTCGGGAAGGAAGCCAAAGCGTTCATCAAGGATGACCACAAGACAACCACTCCCTGTGCCAGAAACAGCAGTTGGGGCAAGCTGCTTGACCGCAACGCCACCATCCTGCTGGTGGGAGTGGGGCTGAACCGCGACACCTTCATCCATGGCGTGGAAGAATGGCTGGATATCCCAAACCGTCTGGAAGAAACGAATCAGATCCTCTACTCCCGCCTCGCTGACGGAAGGTTGGAAGTGGTGGTGCAGCACAGGCATGCGGGGCATGTAGGCGAGAATTTTCCCCGGGTGGAAGCCCGTCTTCGTGAGATCGGGGTACTGAAGGAAGGAGAATTCGGGGATGCAAAGGTATTGTACCACCAAGCCCGACCTCTCTATGAGGCGCTGAAGGTTTTGCTGACGGAAAAGCCCGATTTATTCGGCGAACGCTGAACTTTCTGCAATGACCAAATGCAGCGGTGAAAGCCGATTGAAATCATCCAGTGGTTGCTTTTGAAGCAGAAGCGAGAGGTACTCCACCGCAAGGCATCCCAATTCAAGCCGTTGGTTCGACCACCGGGTCCAATGACTGTGTCCGCCCATCCAATCGTCCTCAAGTACCGAGCCGCGGACATCGATGCCCAATTTGATACCAGCCGCTTCCAGTTGACGCTCAAACGGATCGAGTAGGCACAACCGGTCGAAGACGACCACCCCGGTCGAAAGGATTTGCGCCACATCCTCTTTTCCCACCCGGCAATGCTGGTCGGCTTGCATGCTGATTACCTGCAAACCGGCCTCTTCTGCCGCTTCGAGGAGAAAGCGCCGCTTGTCCCTGCGTGGCTCCCGGTCCTGTTCGTAGGCCTCCACATACACCAAACTCCGAGTTCGGCAAAGCATCTGCAGATGTCCGACCATAGCGGCGATGACCTGTTGGTAATCGAATGTGACCCAATGGGTCGGAGCGTCACAGACTTCACGACGACCTACGAAGACCAGCGGATAGCTTGCCTTGACCAGACGCTGCACCCCTTTGTCGTCACGGTTCACCCCGATCATGACCGCACCGTCGGCCATGACGACACGGCTTGCATTGTCCTCGGTTGGCCGGTTGTTGAGGATGAGTATGTCATACCCATACTTTTCCGCTGTTTCCTGGATACCCACAAAGAACCGGTAATACTCATTTTCCGACTCAACCGGAAAAATCTGTTCGTACGTGAACACGGCGATCAAGGAATTGGAACCGTTTTTCAGTTTACGGGCCGCCATATTGGGGACATACCCCAATTGCTTGGCGCAGTCGAGGATTTTCTCCTTCGTCGCCTGCGCCACCCTGATGCTCTTTCCATCCTTGCCGTTGAGTACCGCCGAAACCGAGGCATAGGAGACTTTCGCCTCACGCGCCACGTCCTGCAAGGTAACCCGTTTGAAATCCTTCATCCCAAAAATACTCCTGCATCCAACAGCTTAGCACGTAACGCATCGCTTTGCAGGTGGAAAAGGTCACATCCATGCTCAATGGCCAAAGCCACCGCCGTCCCCGCACCTTGGCCGATTGCGGCACACGAAGGACTGACACGAAGACTGGCATGGGCGCTGAATGCACAACTGATGTTCCTTCCCGCCGCCACCACATTGGGAACCACCGTGTTGAGCAGGCTCCGAAGCGGTATGGTATAGAAGCCACCCCATCGGAAGAAGGTGGAATTGGTAGCGTCTCCATCGGGTGAATGAATGTCGATCGGATACCCGCAGGCTGCAATTGCGTCCTCAAACCTGCACTCGGAAAGGAGGTCATCGCTGCTGATCCGGTATGCTCCTTGCAACCTTCTTGAACTCCTGATGCCGATCCTCGGCCCGCTGATGATCATCCGGGCATTGCCGAATCCCGGGATGCACTCCTTGAGAAACGCATACAATTCCCAGACCTGGCGACGGCCTTCCACCTCGGCATCCGTCAAGGAACGAGGATCGACCGGACTGTGTTCCAGGACTCTGGTCATATTGATGATGACCTCCCCTTCTGCATTGGTCTCAAATCCCAGGACGATGTCACGGTCGAAGGTAAGACGACCATCAGCTCGCCCTTTGCGCATCAGCTCCTGGAAGCCGGAAAAGGAAAGCCGGGAAGCGGTATGCTGCAACCCCGCCTTGTCAGCGAGGAAGGGGAACAAGGAGACCTCTCGGTCCATGATATCCCGGATGGCCTGGATATCGACTCCAACCAGCTTGAAATTCATCGTCATCGGTTGGTCCTTCCCGTCCTTCTCCCTTCCCATTTCAAAGGGGATGCCGGCTAGCGCAATCAGGTCGGCATCGCCTGAAGCATCAATGAAGTAACGCGCCGAAAGGGAGAACAGATTGCCTGCACAACTGCATTGGACCGTCTGGAGCAACCCATCCTGCACATCGGCATGTATGACGGTGGTATGATAGAGCAACTGCACCCCCGCTTCCAGGCACATCAGCTCCAATTCACGCTTCATTCCCTCACTATCAAAGGGAGTGACCGTATAGGTATATCCGGTGGAGTCAGGGATATGCCCGACCGAAAGGCCTTTTTGCACCAATCGCTCGATCAAGGCATCGGGCAGTCCGCGGATAACCTGTAGGTCACCTGCATGAAAGGTCATCATCGGACCGGTGCCGCAGGCGGTCAGGCTTCCCCCAAGATAGCCCTCCTCTTCAACCAGCAGGACGGACAGACCGTTGCTTCCGGCTGCGATGGCGGCCATACTCCCGGCGATGCCTCCGCCGACGACAATGCAATCATAGGTTGTTTCAGTGAGGATGTGCATATAGTATTCCTTCTTGTTATTTCAGACCGGAGTTCACCATGGCATCGCTGACCTTCTGCTGGAAGATCAGGTACACCACCAGGATGGGAAGAATCGAGAGCGTGGTGGCTGCAAGCTGCAGATGCCATTGGGGCAGTCCGTAGGTATCGTTGAAGTTGGTCAAAGACAGGGGAAGGGTGTACTTCTCCAGGGAACTGAGGAACACCAAGGGTTCCAGGTAGGTGTTCCAAACTGCTATGAAGGCGAGGATTGCCACGGAACTGAGTACCGGAATGGCTATCGGCAGCATGATTTTGGTAAAAATACCCCAGGGATTCAGCCCATCCAGACGCGCAGCCTCCTCAAGCTCGTTGGGAATGGTGATGTAGAATTGACGCAGCATGAAGGTGGAGAACGCCCCTTGGCTGCCGAACATCGCCAGCAGCATCAAAGGCGTCAGCGTATCCTGAGCCCCCCAACTGCGTATCTGGAAGAACAAGGGAACAATAGTCACCTCGATGGGCATCATCAAGGCGGTGAGCAACAACAGGAAGGCTTGGCTGCGCAAAGGAAAGTGCATTCTGGCAAACGCATAGCCGGCGAGGGAAGCGAACAAGACGTTGCCGACGGTTCCGATGATCGCAACCAGCAGGGTATTTGCGTAGTGTCTGGCAAACGGCTGAACGACGAAGATCTGCAGGTAATTGGAGAATGCCCAGGAAGTGGGAAGCAATTTGGGTTTGCCGAAAATCTGGGTACTGGTGTTCAGGGAGTTGATGACCATCCACCAAAAGGGATAGACAAAGAGGATCGTCAGGAGTGCCAGGAGCATCCAATACGGTATCAGTTGCGACAGGTGCTTATGCTTCATAATAGGAAACCTTCTTTCTGGCAAACCATTGGATGGCGGTAAGGAGCAGGACGATCAAAAAGAGAATGACGGCGAGTGCGGAGGCGAATCCAGTGTCAAACATGCGGAACGCCTGATGATAGATGTAGTAGACCATGACCATCGTCGAACCTTCCGGTCCCCCGTCGGTCATCAGCTTGATGGTGTCGAAAACCCGCATCGAACCGATGATGGTGACGATGCTCACCATCATGACGGTAGGCATCAGCAACGGCAGCTTGATCTTGAAAAAGAGAGTGAACCGTTTCGCTCCGTCGATATGGGCTGCCTCAATGACATC